>JALUZN010000124.1 GCA_027011835.1 Draconibacterium sp.
CACATGAATTGAGTAAAATGACCAACAATGAACTATCTTTTTATTTCGTTGCTGGTTTGGAAATGGGCAAGCAGTTTAAAAGAGAAAAAAAAGAAAATTAATCTAATAACTAAAATATATAGTATTATGAGTGAAATAATAAACAATCGTAGCGAAATTCTATTCTTGTACGACATAGAAAATGCCAATCCAAATGGCGACCCAATCAATGAAAACCGTCCACGCTTTGACACAGAGGACAGTACCGTTTTAGTAACTGACGTTCGATTAAAAAGGACAATCCGTGATTACTGGTTTGAATATAAGGGTTTTAACGGCAAAAACGGAAGTGATGTTTTTGTGCGCGAAACAACCTACAACGAGGGTGACAAACAATACATTAAAGATGGAAAACGCAGAGCAAAAGATTTTGAAGAACAAATGGATAATATATTAAATAATTGTATCGATATCCGCACTTTTGGTGGTGTTATTCCTTTAAGTAATGCTTCAATCACCAGAATTGGACCTGTTCAATTTCAGATGGGGCGTTCGTTAAATAGAACCGAAATTATTGAAGAACAAGGAACGGGAGCCTTTGCATCCGGCGATAAAAAAGCACAAGCTACTTTCCGAACCGAATTTAAGGTTCCTTATGCTATAATTGGTTTTAATGGAATTATTAACGAAAAATCAGCTCAATATTCAAAAATGACCAATGATGATAAAGAACTGTTAAAAGAAGGAATTTGGGAAGGTACGAAAGCGTTAATTTCGCGCTCAAAATTCGGGCAAACGCCACTACTGTTGCTTGTGATTGATTACAACGAACCTTTTTATATTGGAAGTTTACGCCAAAGAATTAAGCTGGATTCAGGCGAAATAAACGAAATGCAGATTAGAAATGTAAAAGATTACAAAATTGATGTTTCGGAATTAGTTGCCGAGTTGAAAGCAAACAAAGACAAAATTGCCAGTATTGATTTTAAAACTGATTCGAGAGTGCAAATGGTTTGCAACGGTCAAAATATCAGTAAAATAAATAAAGATGATTTATAAAGAAATACTCATTTTCGAAATAAGTAGCGAATATGGGCATTTCCGAAAGTACAATACAACCACTTCGCCACTTACCTATTCAATACCTACCCGAACAGCAATTGCGGGCGTTTTAGGTGCGATATTGGGAATGGAGCGGGAAGTGGCTGACGGCATTTATCCCGAAGGGGCAATTCCTGTTCAGGAATTTTTTTCGAAAGCGAATTCGGATATCGCAATTCAAATTATCAATCCGGTTAAAAAAGAAAATGTGGCGATGAATTTAATCAATACAAAAAAATCATTTTACGATTTAACAAAAGCCGGGCGAACACAAATAGAATTTGAATTGCTAAAGAATGTCCGGTATCGAGTATATTTCGGATTGAAAAACAATGAAGCTACATTCAACGAATTGACTCGGAGAATAAAAGCAAAGAATCATTATTTTTCACCTTATTTAGGTTTAGCCCAATTTACTGCCACAATAGATTTTGTGGATTTGAAACAGGCTAAGCTAATTGAAAATACCAGAAAGCAATTTGTTGAAATCAATACGGCGGTTAATCTTTCAAAAATAAAAGAAGAGCAGCCAATAGATTTCGATTATTCAGCCTTGTATTCCGCAAACAATATGCCCATTGAAATGAACCGAAATAGGGAAGTTCAGGAATATTCAGAAGTTCTTATTGAAAAAAATGGCTTACCGGTAAAAGCAAAAGTTGAAAATTATTATCGTATCGACAATTACGGTAATATCTTATTCCTGTAAATATGGAACTATTATCGCATCCTGAAAAAATGCTAAACTCGCATTTGTCGGAAGTTGCAAAAGTTGCAGTTCAAACTATTAAAGGAAAGAGTTTAAACTTTTCCTTTAATTATGCCAACGAAAATATTGATGTCTCCAAATTAGTTGTTGATTTGGTGTATTTGTCAGCGGCATTTCACGATTTGGGCAAAGCAACAAGTTTTTTTCAGGATTATATTCGGAATTTAGATAAAGTACACGATAAAAGAAAGAGTCATGCTTTGCTATCGGCAGTATTTGTTTTTTATGTTGTGCGTAAATTCCTTGAATCAAAAAAGATAAACAAAGATATTGCAATGTTGCTTTCTGTGTTTACTTTTTCAGCCGTTAAAAAACATCATGGTCGTCTCGGAAATTTGTCTGATGAGGTTTTAGTAAACCCGGAGTGGAGAGAACTTTTGAACGAACTAACACAAAGCATAAATTCTGAAAAGGTTCAGGAACTTATTGATGTTCACATCTTAGATTATGATTTAAGAATTGATTGGGGTGATTTTGTAAATTTTATTCAGTCTGAATCGTACAACACTTTTTTGGAAGATTTCTCATTTGATATTTTGCAAGATAATTACAGTGAAATAGATTCAAACTCAAAAATAACCTTGTTTTATCTTCATCAAACTATCTATTCAACTTTACTTTTTGCCGATAAAAACGAAGTTATTTTAGACAAAAATGAAGTAATAATTAACCATTCTGATATAATTCAAAAAGTTGAGAAGTACAGGAATAGCAAAGGTTTCAACAGGCCGGAATCAGAAATAGACAAACTTAAAAATGAGGCTTTTTATTCGTCTATTAAGCATTTAGAAAAAGTGTTCAATAAACATCAACATATTTATTCGGTAACCCTACCAACAGGGTTAGGCAAGACAATTACAACTTTTAATATTGCCGATAAAATACGAAAACTGTCAGGTTTTAAAAATGCAAAAATTATTGTTAATATTCCGTTTACTTCGATTATCGACCAAAGTTTTGAAGTTTATGCCGATATATTAAAAACTAAGGATACAAACATTTTGTTAAAACACCATCATTTGGCAGAACCTGTTTATAAAACTACCGAAAATATTTCCGACTATTTTCAAAGTAAATTTTTAATCGAAACCTGGCAGTCGGATACTGTGGTTACAACGTTTGTACAACTACTCGAAACCCTGTTTTCGTGCGACAAAGCTAAGTTGATGAAATTTGCACATTTGGCTAATTCTGTTATCCTGCTTGATGAGATACAAACAATTCCGTATGAATACTGGGAAACCATTCGCGAATCATTTAAAATTTTAGGTAAAAAATTGAACATCTATTTTGTTTTAATTTCGGCAACGCAACCATTGATTTTTACACCCAATGAAGACATTATTGAACTTGTCCCCGATTACAGAAAGTACTTCCTGTTCTTTAATCGCACCAAATTGATTATCGGCGATAAAATTGATTTTGATAAATTTAAAATAACTCTTTCCAATTACATTCAGAATAACCCGAAAAAAGATATCTTAGTAATTGTTAATACAAAAAAAGCAGCAAGTGAAACTTTTAAATTTATTTGTGAAGAAACAGATACATCAGTTATTGAGACCTACTTTTTAACTACATTGATAACGCCCTTCGAGAGAAAAAAAATCATTAATCGAATAAAAAAAACATCAAGTCGCCAAAAGGTTATTATCTCAACCCAATTGGTAGAAGCAGGAGTTGATATCTCTGTCGATACTGTATTTCGACAGCTATCTCCAATCGATTCTATTATTCAGGCAGCTGGACGTGCAAATCGCTATAACGAAAAACAGAGCATTTCAGAAGTATATGTTTATGATATTGAAGAATATCGAAAATCGAGCAATTTTGTCTATGGAAGTGATTTGTTAATGAAAACAGAAAATGTTTTAAAAGGATTTCAAGAAGTTGAAGAAAAAGATTATATCCAGCTTATTGAGAAATATTTTATTGAAGTGAGAAGACAAGCGGATAACACAAGTCAACCAATTTTAAATGCAATTAAGAATCTCGATTTTGCTTTGGTGAATTTTGAATTAATTGAAACCAGAAAAACTGAATCAATTTATATTCAGTTAAATGAGCGGGCAAAACAAATCTGGGATGCATACTTAATCATTTCTCAAACCGAAAACTTAAAACCTTGGGAAAGGGAAGCTGAGTTCAGTAAAATAAAAACTGAGTTTTATGATTTTGTAATTAATGTTCCTATTCCATTCGACTCACAATTGATTGATTTTGACTCAGAAAAGCAATTTCATTTTTATGTTTCTGATTTGGAAAATCCCAGTCAAAATTATAGCTATTCTAGTGAAGACTTTACCCAAAATAGAGGATACATTGCCAATCAAAATACAACCTATTTTCTTTAATCATGCAAATAACACAAACAAAACTAAAATTCATCTAATAAATGCTCTGAGTTCAAAGCAGAATATAGTATTTATTGTTTTGAACTCAAAACAATAAATACTATATTTACAAAAAATAGGAAACATAAATTATGAATGAACTTTACGCATATCAAACAGAATTGTTAAAATCGGTAAATAAAAATTTTATTCGCTTTTTATACAATAATATCGACTGGGAACAGCAGATGATAGGCATAAAAGGACCGCGAGGTACCGGCAAAACAACCTTAATGCTGCAACATCTGAAATATGGCAACCACGACAGCTCCAAAGCACTGTATGTTAGCGTAGAACATCCCTGGTTTCTGAGAAATACCCTTTTCGAGACCGTTCAGGAATTTTACCGTAATGGTGGCTTGTACCTTTATGTCGATGAGGTACATAAATACGAAAACTGGTCGCGCGAACTAAAAATAATATACGATGGTTTTCCACAGTTAAAAGTGGTTTTTAGTGCTTCGTCGGCTCTCGAAATATACAAGGGCGAGGCCGACTTAAGCAGACGGGTGTTAACATACGAATTGCCCGGCTTGTCGTTTAGAGAGTATATAGAAATGGTTTATAAACTTAAATGGGATAAATTATCTTTCGATCAGATTTGCAACAACCATTATCAAATTGCCGTTGATATTTCCCAAAAACAGTTGATTATCCCTCTTTTTAGGGAGTACCTTCAATTTGGCTACCTGCCAATTTCAAAAAAAATAAAACAATCGTTGTATCCTATCTATCTGTTTAATACCATAAACACAGTAATTGAGCAAGACCTTCAATTGTCGAAAAAACTGACAGCTCCTGCAATACATAAATTGAGGAGATTGTTAGGTATTATCTCGCAGGTTGTTCCTTTCGAACCCAATATATCGTCTATTGCAAAAAAATCGGGAATAGGAAGAAATACCGTCCTCGAATTTTTAATCCTTTTGGAACAAGCCAGAATAATCAACTTTCTGATCCGCAGTCAATACGGAATATCTGCCCTACAAAAGCCCGACAAAATTTTCATGGAAAATACAAACCTTATGTATGTTTTAGATGAATCACCAAACATTGGAACTGTGAGGGAGACATTTTTGTTAAACCAATTAAAAAATTCAGGATTAAAAATCAAGTATCCAAAAACAGGTGATTTTTTGGTGAACAATACCCAACTGATTGAAATGGGGGGTAAAAATAAATCGAATGTAGAACTTCCCGCTTATATTGCGATGGATGACATTGAAGTTGGTTTTGGCAGAACAATACCACTTTGGCTTTTTGGTTTTCTCTATTAAAGAAACAGAGCATGCAAATTACACAAACCATAATACAGTTTCCCGACATAAAATTACAAACCCGCGATGCACACAAGTTGCGAGGGTATTTCGGCAACTTGTTTAAAGAGCAATCGCCACTGTTGCACAACCACTATGCCGATGGAAAGGCTCGTTATGCCTACCCGCTTGTTCAGTACAAAGTAATAGACAACACGCCCGTTTTAGTGGGGTTTCAACAAGGTGGCGAATTGCTGGTTTCGCTGTTCCTGAAAATTAAAGAAATTGATATTGAAGGAGAACAATTCCCTGTGCTCGCAAAAAACATCAGCCAAGAACATGAGGAGTTATCGGTAAACAAACAACTGTTTAACTATAGTTTTAAAACCCTCTGGATGGCACTCAACCAAAACAACCACCGAAAATATTTGAAATTAAAAGAGGGAGCAAAAAAAGAATTTCTTAACCGTCAGTTGCAAAACAATATCTTAAGCTTTTACAAAGGTTTATCGTTTCGTACCTCGGAGCGGATTATGGCTGTTTCGCAATTAAAAGAGAAACAGACAAAATTTAAAGGCCAGCCAATGTTAGGGTTCACCGGAAATTTTACCAGCAACGCCTTTATTCCCGAACTTGCCGGAATTGGCAAATCGGTTAGCCGTGGTTTTGGCACAGTTGCCCAAATAAAATAAAGATTAAAACTATGCAATTAGTTATTAACACATACGGAACTTACGTACACATAAAAGACGAACTGTTTGAGATTACCCTTACAAAAGAAGGAGTGAAACAAAAGCACCATTTTGCAAGCCAAAAAGTAACTTCTATTTTAATGAGCAAAGGCGCAGCAATTAGTACCGATGCCATTATTTTAGCTATGAAAAACAACATAGACATACTTGTTTTTGAATACGATGGGATGCCAATTGGCCGGTTTTGGCACAGCAGACCTGGAAGCACATCGCGCATTCGGAAACAACAATTGGAAGCAAGTTTGAACAGTACAGGAGTTGAGTGGGTACGAAAATGGTTGTCGAGCAAATTAGGCAATCAGGTTGCTTTTTTAAAGCGACTAAAAAACCACCGCCCAACAAAAAGCGAACTTATTCAGGAGAAAATTGAGGCTATTTCGGCATTGAAAAGTAAAATAG
>JALUZN010000125.1 GCA_027011835.1 Draconibacterium sp.
GTTGGAAGGTAATAAAATTGAACAAGTTGATAGCATTTTTCGGGGGTGGGAAGGAACGGCAGGGCGTTTTTATTTTCAAACTCTAAGTTTGCTGTTGACCGAAAAATATCGTTTTACAGGCCGAAGTTTCCGGCCGGCGAAAGACCCTTATAATGCTTTCTTGAATTATGCTTATGGCGTACTGTACAGTCGAGTTGAAAAAGTGCTGATGATTGCCGGCCTGGATCCGTATGTCGGGTTTATGCACCGCGACGACTACAATATGAAAAGTATGGTTTTCGACTTTATAGAACCTTACCGTATTTATTCCGACGAAGTAGTTTTTAAGCTTTTTTCGGCTAAAAAAGTTAACGACAGCCACACCAGCTTAATAACTAACGGAATAAGTTTGAATGCCGATGGGAAGAACCTGTTAATGCAAGCTTTAATGAAATTTTTAGACGAAGATAAAATCCGGTACAAAGGGCGTAACCAAACTCGGATAAATATAATGCAACAGGATGCTCACCAATTTGCTAATAAACTAATAGGAAAGTTATGATTTGCTGGTTATTATACGATATAAAAAATGACAAGGCACGCACTAAAGTGGCAAAAAAATGTAAGTTGGCAGGTTTGTACCGTGTGCAAATGTCTGTATTTTTGGGTAGCCTAGATGAAAACGGAAAAGATACGCTGGAACTGGAAGTTGGGGAGTTGATTGATGAAGAAACCGATTCGGTTTATATTTTCCCGATGAGTAAAAACGAACTTAGGCAAACTTCGTTAATGGGGCAAGCCTTCGACAAAAAATTAATTACCGACGAAGTCAAAGCCATGTTTTTCTGATGTCAGTTACACCATCACATATTATCGAATACCTCTATTGCCCGAGATTTACCTATTTCGAATATGTACTTTGTATTCCGCAGTACGAAGAGCGACACTTTAAAGTAGAAAAAGGAAGACAAATTCACGATTTGAAACTGGAACAGAACAAAGACTATTTGAGAAAACGAATTGGCGTTACCGAAAAATATGCCGACCAGTATTTAACAAACAATTTATTACGTGGCAAAATTGATGAAATACTATTATTAAATGATGGGACAATGGCTCCACTTGACTATAAATTTGCTAAATTTGCAGACAAGGTCTATGAAACTTACCGTACACAGTTAGAATGTTATGCAGTATTAATAGAAAATAACTTTCACAAAAAGGTAAATAAAGGTTTTTTAGTTTATACACGTTCATTGAATAAGTTGGTTGAAGTTAAAATTAGTGAAAGCGCTAAGTCCGAAATTCATCGGGTTTGTACAGATGTTATTAATATTGTAGAGAAAAATTATTTTCCGAAAGCAACGAAATACAAACAGCGATGTTTGGGATGTACCTATCGGAATATATGTATAAAATGAATTTAACGCCCGGCAATTTATTTTTAAGCAAATAAATAGTGGACGTAAAAAACTGATAAAGAATACTATAAACTTTCGGAAATAAAAAAAACAATAAGCAAAAACAGGTTCTTTGACATATTAAAAAAACAAAAAAGGTTTTGCAACTATATATGTTATTACACAGTAAATCAAGCCAATAATATGAGATAAGACTTCCAGACTAAAATCCAAAAAAACAAGGATTGAAACAACAACATAGTACTATATTATACTACTACAATACTACTTCCAGACTAAAATCCAAAAAAACAAGGATTGAAACAAAATTCAAGTACTATGCAAAATTCAAGAAAAAACACTTCCAGACTAAAATCCAAAAAAACAAGGATTGAAACTTTGTGCGCCTCAACCACCTAAACGATGAATGGCTTACTTCCAGACTAAAATCCAAAAAAACAAGGATTGAAACAGGAGTCCATAGAGGCGGGGTTCACAATCCATAGAGCTTCCAGACTAAAATCCAAAAAAACAAGGATTGAAACTTTCTTTGTTGTGTTGTTACAATACATTAATTGTAACTTCCAGACTAAAATCCAAAAAAACAAGGATTGAAACTATTGATTCTAAATAAGACCACCCCTAAAATATTAACTTCCAGACTAAAATCCAAAAAAACAAGGATTGAAACAAATTGATTAATGTAAATAATTACTCGAATGAATAACTTCCAGACTAAAATCCAAAAAAACAAGGATTGAAACTATGCTTGTGATGTGTACTTGACTAATGCGCAAACTCTTCCAGACTAAAATCCAAAAAAACAAGGATTGAAACATCTTCCAATAGCTTATGTAATGTTATTCACTTCGTACTTCCAGACTAAAATCCAAAAAAACAAGGATTGAAACATAACTTGGGTAAACCAACCAATAACAGAAACTATACTTCCAGACTAAAATCCAAAAAAACAAGGATTGAAACTCAATAGAAATAAATTTCATCGTACTAAATTTTTACTTCCAGACTAAAATCCAAAAAAACAAGGATTGAAACATACAAAAAACGAAACGGCACAGGCAACCCTCGAACTTCCAGACTAAAATCCAAAAAAACAAGGATTGAAACTTACCATCGAAGGGCAGATTGTAGACAAAAAACTTGCTTCCAGACTAAAATCCAAAAAAACAAGGATTGAAACTTTTCGATGTGAAAAGGGGTGTCGGGTGGACGGCAACTTCCAGACTAAAATCCAAAAAAACAAGGATTGAAACAACCGGGTAAGGAATTAGACCTCGATGGGGAGCGGTCTTCCAGACTAAAATCCAAAAAAACAAGGATTGAAACCCATACTATCAAAATATGCTACGCAATAGTCAATCTCTTCCAGACTAAAATCCAAAAAAACAAGGATTGAAATATGATAGAAAGACCGAGAAACACAGGTATTTTTACTGCCGCAGATTAAAGATCTTGTAATCAGTGAATTTGTGGCAATTTGTTTATCCCATTAAAATAAAATCGACACCTTCAATATATTTTTTTGCAAGCAAAAACGCTTTAATTTGTTCACGTGCTCCATAACTCGTTACCATCGACACAATAAAAAAACTCCCCTTATCAGGAATGTCGTTAAAATGAATGGTCTGTTTTTGCGTTGTTTTGTTTTTAACAACATCAATATATCCGTTAATTTTCACGCCCTCGTTTTCGAGTAGTTTTGCCCGTTGCCGGGTTTTCCGTCCGGCTCCCCAAACCCAAATCTTAGGATGAAACGGATTATTTTTCAC
Organism: Draconibacterium sp.; assembly: GCA_027011835.1. Lineage (GTDB taxonomy): Bacteria > Bacteroidota > Bacteroidia > Bacteroidales > Prolixibacteraceae > Draconibacterium. The sequence goes on from JALUZN010000125.1 coordinate 3,170, forward strand.
CGCCCATTTATAAAAATATTTTGCTTTAATTTTAAAAAAAGCCTCGGTCGAGTATCGCTCGTCGGTGCGGGTAAGGCGCGTTTCACTATCGTGCCACTCGAGAAGCGGCTCCGGGATTTTTGCCATTTTTACCCCGGCATCTAAAAACCGAAGTTGCATCTCGTAATCTTCAGGAAAATCGCCATCTGCATTCCCCCCGTATTTTATAAAAAGCTCTTTTCTAAAAAATATTGTCGGATTAATAAGTGGTATTTCAACAAAACGGTTTAGCGAAATTGCTTCCGGCGTATGGAACGAATTTACGCGTGCCACAAACCGCTCAAAACCTTTCGTATTTTTATTGTGTGCTACATATTTTACATGGCAACCCACAACCCCTGTCTCCCGGTTATTTTGCAAATATTGCAACTGTTTTTCAAGTCGCCTTGGCAGCGAAATATCATCGGCATCCATACGCGCAATAAAATCTCCTCGTGCATTTGCCAATCCGCAGTTCATTGCATTTGCCACTCCCTGTTTGGGTTCGTTTATTAGCCGAACGCGCAAATCTTTTGCAACAAGTTGTTTGGCCACCAATAAACTTTTATCGGTTGAATTGTTATTTACAAGCAACAATTCGAAATTGGTAAACGATTGATTTAAAATACTGTCTGCCGCCGCCTGTAACGTTTTTCCGGCATTATAAAACGGTAGAATTACAGAAACCTCAACACCCATTTAAAATAGTTTTATTGTGTAAGGTCCTGAAAAACATTTTCTAAATTCTGCTGTTTTTCGCGAAGCGTTAAGAGTGTAAGGTTATTGGTAACGGCAAAGTTAAAAATCGCCGGCCTGATATCGTCTTCAACTGCCGAGACAATCTCCCAAAGGCCATTTTCAAAGGTGGCATTTTCAACTCCATCAATGGCCAACATCCGGTCGCGGGATACAGGTTTATCGAACCCCGCCACAACAATTTGCCGCCGGTTAATTGTTCTGCTTTTAAGCGTTTCTATTCCGCCATCGGCAACAATTTCACCCTTTTTAATTATAATTACCCGGGAGCAAACAGCTTCCACTTCCTGCATAATATGCGACGACAGAATAACGGTTTTCTCCCGTCCCACTTCCCTGATTAACTCGCGTATCTCTTCCAGCTGATTGGGGTCGAGGCCGGTTGTAGGTTCGTCTAAAATAAGTATAGACGGGTTATGAATGAGTGCCTGCGCCAACCCTACCCGCTGACGGTAACCTTTCGACAAGGCTCCAATTTTTTTATGCTGCTCGTCGCCCAGTCCGGTTAGTGCAATCATCTCCGAAATACGCTGTTTTTTATTTTTCAACCCATAAAAACCGGCAGTAATCTCCAACGACTCTTTTATATACAAATCGGTATAAAGTGGGTTTTGCTCGGGCAGATAACCAATTTTTTTCCGGATATCAATCGTATCGGCTGACTCCATTTTTTTATTATCGATAAAAACTTCACCCGAGTCGAAAGGTAAAAACCCGGTAATAATTTTCATTAATGTCGATTTTCCTGCTCCGTTTGGCCCCAGCAAACCAACCAATTCGCCATTATTTATCCTGAAGCTCACATTATTTACCGCTTTTTGCTTCCCAAACAATTTCGTTATATTCCTCGTTTCTACACTCATACATAT
>JALUZN010000126.1 GCA_027011835.1 Draconibacterium sp.
GGGAATAATTAATTTTAACGAACAGGTTCCCGAAGTAACCAGAGGTTATATGTCGGCCCTGGCAACCGGAAAGGGAAGCTCCTCGTCTGACACAAAAAAAATAAAAAAGCTTTACGATAGTCTTACTGAAAAAGGGACAGAAGCATATTGGGTTGAAAAGCAATTTAATACGGCAGTTCGTCAACTCGATTCGCTAAAAAGAATGAACGAAACTTATCAGGCTGAATATGAAAAAAATATTACCTACTCGCACATCGTCGAAAATCCTTTTCCTGCCGATAAAAAGTCGTATCCTGTACGTTGGCTAATTGTTGCTTTCGCTACAATTTCAGCTATTTTTATGGCATTACTGGTTTTTCTGGTTTTAGATTATCGAAAAGAAGAGTAGCCACCGGTGATTCGGAATAACTTCATAAAAACTTCTCTGTTTTACCTCATCTCAATAAGTTTTATTTTATTGAATTTGTGGTTTATTGTGCAGAAAAACTTACTCGTTATTAATGCACTCCCTTTCGTTTTTGTGATTGTTTTGTTGGTAATTTTTTCGTTCGATATAATTATTTATCTCGTTGTATTTTTTGCCCCACTCTCCATTCCGCTGCGCGATGTAATGCCAAATCTTGGATTCGATATGTATCTGCCTACCGAGCCACTTCTTTTTGGGTTGCTTATTTTGTTTATAATGAAAATTCTTCACGAAAGAAACTTCGACAAAAGAATTTTACTTCATCCGGTTTCGCTAGCCATTTACGTAAATCTATTCTGGATATTTTTAACAAGTTTAACCAGTACCATGCCGGTTGTTTCAATAAAGTTTTTATTATCGCGAATTTGGTTTATTGTGGGCCTCTATTTATTAACAACAAAACTTTTCAGCAATAAAAAAAACATCGAAAAATATGTGTGGCTCTACTTAATCTCGTTATCAATTGTAGTAATCTATTCCACCATACGCCATTTAAGTTACGGCCTTTGGGATAAACAGGCGGCGCACTTTGTTGTTACACCGTTTTATAACGACCACACTTCGTACGGTGCAGTATTAGCTATGTATTTACCGTTTGTTGTTCTTTTTTCTTTCAATAATTTTTTATCGAAAAGATTAAAATTGGTTGCATTTGGTTTTTTATTAATCGTTTTTCTCGGATTTATATTGTCGTATGCACGGGCTGCCTGGTTAAGTATAATTGTTGCATTTGGCGTTTGGGTAGTAGTAAAACTAAAAATAAGGTTTAAACCAATTTTTATTGTATCGATTTCGGTAATTACTCTGTTTCTGCTTTTTCAATCGCAAATTTTAATGAAACTGGAACAGAACTCCAAACAGTCGTCGGCAAATTTTATGACCCACATTTCGTCGATGTCGAATATAACTACCGATGCATCGAATCTCGAAAGAATAAACCGGTGGAGTTGTGCACTCAGAATGTTTGCCGACAAACCGGTATTTGGATACGGCCCCGGAACGTATATGTTTAAATATGCACCCTACCAATTAAAACGCGACCGCACAATAATAAGTACAAATTCAGGAAACCGGGGAAATGCTCACAGCGAATATCTCGGGCCACTTGCCGAATCGGGTGCTTTAGGATTGCTGACTTTCCTGCTTATTATCGGAGTGGTTATTTATACTGCTGTTCACACCTATTCGCGTTTAACCGATAAACGATTAAAGTCGCTTGTTCTGGCCGCCTTGGTTAGTCTGGTTACTTATTATGTTCACGGATTCCTGAATAATTTCCTCGATACCGATAAACTTTCGGTGCCTTTTTGGGGATTTACTGCAATAATTGTTGCACTCGATATCTATTCGCGCGACGAAAAAAACAAGCCGGTTAATTAGGTTTTTCTACGTCTCTTTGTATCGTGTGTTTTATTATTTCCCACATTGTTTTTTAACATAAATTCAAAAAAATAGCATACATTTACACTTCAACGGTTAAAAAATGACAAATGGAGTTTGTTTACGAAAAAATTTTTGTTCCAAATAAACATTCGTTTATCACTCGTCAATTAAAGATGGATCCGGAGTCCGACAAGATTCACTCGCATAAAAATTTTGAGCTTAATTTAATTACCTCCGGTTCGGGAAGACGAATCGTTGGAGACAATATTTCGAGCTATTCAGAAGGCGATTTAGTATTAATCGGCCCAAACATTTCACACTGCTGGGAGGTGCTGGAAGTTGAAAATAGCAGGGAGCCGGAATGTATTGTAACCCATTTTTATGAAAATATTATTACTTCCGATTTTTTTAATATTCCCGAACTCGAACCACTGATAGACTTATTAAAAGAGGCAAAAAACGGTATCGTTTTTAAAGGTCCGAAATCGGAAAAAGCAGCAGCAGTACTTCAAAAAATGACAAAATTAAATGGCTTAGAACTTTATATTGAGCTACTAAATGTGTTTAATCTTTTGCTGCAAACCGAAGATAGAGAATACCTTACTCTTCCTTCATCGTCACCCAACCTATACAAAAAAGATCAGGACAGAATTAATAAGGTGTACGAATATGTTTTTCAAAATATACGGGAAGGTGTTAAACTGGAAGAGGCAGCTTCAATTGTTTATTTACAACCCGGATCGTTTTGTCGCTATTTTAAAAAGAAAACCAACCAATCGTTTATGAACTATGTAAAACGAGTTCGTATTGGGATAGCTGCCAAATTATTGACTGAAACAGATAAACAAATTACGCAAATATGCTATGAATGTGGCTACAACAATTTGGCAAACTTTAACCACTATTTTAAAATTGTGATGAAAAAAACCCCCTCAGAGTACCGAAAGAGTTTTAGGTAAACTTGCACGAAAACTTTCTATTATTGTGACTTAGAGGCGACACACTTTTTCTACCACTCCCCATTTTCTATTGTTCGAATATACTCAAACCACATAGCTGCTTATCCCGATGGATATCGGAGCAGGTTTTCGATTTGACATTAAACAACTTCAATAAACATAACACTGCACAATGGAATATCTTGATTTGAAAAATCGGTAAAAGAAAAGTTCTATAAAATAGATGATAATTATTTAAGAGAGAATTTAGCAGTTAAAAAACTATCTGTTTAGGGGTTAATCAGGGTCATTCCGCTGGCAACCGGACTATTCAAAATGTGTCCGTTGAATATTCCGTTAAAGCATCGACCAACAACAAAGAGGAATCAGAATAGAAATCAAAAAGCGACGTTAATAATTTAGTTGCTCTTTTTTTGCTCTGAAATTGAAGAAAGTTAATTTTACTTTTTTGTAGTTCAATACGACAATAGAAGTAGCAATGGTTTTTTATCACCTTCAATTTTTATATTTTTAGCGACAAATTAGGGAGAGATTTAATCTTTTAAATAAAATAGTTTAAAATGAAAGTAAACAGTTGGTTAGTTA
>JALUZN010000127.1 GCA_027011835.1 Draconibacterium sp.
TTTCAGTTTTATTGTTTGAAGGCAAAGTTAAACTAATTTTACTCAATCAATTTTCAGATATTTCTTTTCAACAAGAAATGAAAAAAAATTAATACTCTGTTTTATCGCTTTTGGCTTCCCATTTTTTAAAAACAGGTATTGCTTTTTCTCTACTTATATTTTCGAAAACAATTTTCCGGTGGTTTATGTCGTGTTCCAATTCATCGTAAATAAACTGGTCGTCGAAACCAAATGCAGCAGCATCGGTTTTTGTGCCGGCATAAAAAACTTTTTTCGGGCGTGCCCAATAAATGGCGCCTAAACACATCGGACAGGGTTCGCACGATGTGTAAATTGTACATTCCTCTAACTGAAAAGAGTTTAATTTTTTGCAGGCGTTGCGAATGGCAATAATTTCGGCATGAGCGGTGGGGTCGTTTAACGACGTAACACTATTGTATCCTTCGCCAATTATCTCCCCGTCTTTTACCACTATGGCACCAAATGGTCCTCCCGAATTTGTTGCCACTCCCTTTTCGGCAAGTTGAATTGCTGCCTGCATAAATTGTTTATCTTGCTCAGTCATACTGTTATAGATTTTTTGTTGAAAAAGATTTATTCCTCAACAATATCCGATTTTTCCCAGATTCCCAGATATATAATTTTGTCGGTGGTAACCATGTTTACTTTTCCTGTTCTGTCGCCATGTTTCTGCGTAACAATCTCCTCGGTTACTTCACTCCAATCGGTACCCGGTTTTAAAGTGAAGGCATTTCCCTTGTAATTTATATATGCAATCCCGTCGGCATCAATTTTTGCAATTTCAAGTTGCTCGTATTTATAAGGCAACCGTGTTAATCCGGTTAACCCCGACGCTGTTCCGCTTCCTGCAAAACCGGTCAAACTTTTACTGTTTCCGAAAACAACTTTTAAATCTTCTGAAATGTTGAAATTAATTAATCCGGTTAAAATTTTTGTGGATGTATTGTAGGTGTAGGTGGGGAAATCTATATGTGGCCCGTTATTATCGTAAGGTGTATTTATAAGTTGCCCATGTGTTACTATTGAATGTTCGATAAAAACATATTTTGTTTTATCAACCGGCCACTCTTCAGTCTCCTGTTTATCGCAACCGGCCATTAAAACAAGAATTAAAAGCGAATAGAATCCAAGAACATATTTTCGGTAAATCTGCATTTTCGGTAACTTTTAGTTTTTAAATGTACAACTTTTATTTTTTTTCAGTAAACTACTTCTCTGTAATTTATTGTAAAACTGAAAAGCTATTTGGTTCGAGAAAAAAAAAGAGCCTTATGAAAATAAAGCTCTTTTAAATATATTGTTGCATCTCGATTACGAGATTGATTTTGCTTCTCTTTTCCTATCGTGTTCGTTTAAAAGAATTTTCCGAATTCGCATATGGTTTGGAGTTACTTCAATGTACTCGTTGTTGCGAATGTATTCCATTGCTTCTTCCAACGAAAATTTAATGGCCGGAGCAATGCTCACTTTATCATCGGAACCCGATGCACGCATGTTCGACATTTTTTTTGTTCGGGTAATATTTATGGTTAAGTCGTCCATTCGGGTGTATTCTCCAATTACCTGTCCGGCATAAATCTCCTCGCCGGGGTTGACAAAGAATTTACCCCTGTCTTGCATTTTATCGATTGAATACGGAATTGCGGTTCCTGTTTCGAGAGAAATTAATGCACCGTTTCTTTTTACTCCCAATTCGCCTTTCCAAGGCTCGTAACCGGCAAAACGGTGTGCCATAATTGCCTCTCCTTCGGTAGCTGTTAACATTTGATTTCGCAGACCAATTAAACCGCGAGCAGGAATATTAAACTCTAAATGAGAACGTTCATCGCTAACTTCAATATTTAAAATATCGCCTTTTCGTGCGGTTACCAGTTCAATTACTTTTCCCGAGAATTCTTCGGGGACCTGAACGGTTAACGCCTCAATTGGTTCGTGTTTTTTTCCGTCAATCTCTTTAATAATAACTTTCGGCTGTCCGAGTTGTATCTCAAAACCTTCGCGACGCATTGTTTCAACTAAAACCGAAAGGTGAAGAATACCACGCCCGTAAACCAAGAAGGCATTTGCCGAGTCGGTCTCTTCTACACGTAATGCAAGGTTTTTCTCGGTCTCTTTAAAGAGGCGGTCGCGCAACTGGCGAGAAGTTACATATTTTCCATCCTTTCCAAAAAATGGCGAGTTATTGGCAACAAAGAGCATACTCATTGTTGGTTCGTCAACATTTATCGGTGCCAATCCTTCGGGCTCTTCAATGTCGGCAATTGTATCGCCAATGTCAAATCCTTCCAATCCAAGCACGGCACAAATTTCGCCACAAGGAACCGGTTTTTTTGTTTTCTCTTTTCCCAGTCCTTCAAAAAGATAAACCTCTTTTGCCACCGATTTAACAATTGTTCCGTCGCGTTTTACCAACGAAACCTGCGACCCGGGAATTAATTCGCCGCGGGTAACTTTTCCCACTGCAATTCTTCCGGTATACGATGAATAATCGAGCGAGGTAATTCGCATTTGTACCGTTCCCTCGATGGGTTCTGCTTTTGGAATATGTTCGATAATTGAATCGAGCAAATAGGTAATATCGTCGGTGGGGTTGTTCCAGTCTTCACCCATCCATCCGGCCTTTGCCGACCCGAAAACAGTTGGAAAATCTAACTGCTCTTCGGTTGCATCGAGACTAAACATCAATTCGAAAACTTTTTCCTGAGCAATATCGGGTGTGCAATTTAGCTTATCTACTTTGTTTACAACCACAATGGGTTTTAGTCCCAGCTCAACAGCTTTTTGTAACACAAAACGAGTTTGTGGCATCGGGCCTTCAAATGCATCAACAATTAATAAAACACCGTTTGCCATATTTAAAACGCGCTCTACTTCACCTCCAAAGTCGGAGTGGCCGGGAGTATCGATAATATTAATTTTTGTGTCTTTGTAATGAACCGAAACATTTTTCGATAGAATTGTAATTCCCCGTTCGCGCTCCAAATCGTTACTGTCGAGAAACAAATCTTGAACTTCCTGATTCTCTCTAAAAAGGTTTGCCTGATGTAACATTCTGTCTACCAGTGTAGTTTTGCCGTGGTCGACGTGTGCAATAATTGCAATATTTCTAATTTCTTCCATTCTATTTTTTATTGGGGTGCAAAATTACTAAAGTTATATTGGCTTATTTCAGATTACCTGTTAATAAGTTAAAATGTGTACTAAACTTAATATCAGTAATTTCAATTCGAATTAGATTTATGTGGTTTGAGTATATTATATTATATGAATACCCGTATATTTACCCAATTATTATTATCTTTGAAATAAAAATAGAAGTATGTCATTAATTAACTTTATAGAACAGTTCCCCGATGAG
>JALUZN010000128.1 GCA_027011835.1 Draconibacterium sp.
TATTCCTTAAACTTAAGTTTGCAGCTTTCCTCATCGGGGAACTGTTCTATAAAGTTAATTAATGACATACTTCTATTTTTATTTCAAAGATAATAATAATTGGGTAAATATACGGGTATTCATAATTAATAATTTATTGTTGCTTATTAAATGTTGAATGTTTCTAATTTTATTCTCGGTTGACACCTAACCTTCCGACAAAACCGGAAGGACTAAAAAGCTTTAAAGGAATGCGATGCCTCAAAGAGATTGCCATATGGTAACAGCGCACCAACGGGTGAATATGACTTCCCTAATGCAGTTTTAATAAAACAAGAAACCCAATTCGGAACTGGATTACCTGTTTTATTATTCTTTTAGCTCCCAAATCTACCAACCTGACCCCGGAGGGGTTGGACTATTTGATTGTGCACTTGCCTTTTTTGTTGATAGAAACATTAACGATGCAGCTGTTAAAGCTGTAACACCCACTTTTTTAATCGCTTGTTTACGCGATATTTTATTCCCGGAGTTTTTTTTGTTTGTTTTATTCTCTTTTTTCATAATTTTCTGTCTGTTTTTCAAATTTATTCTACTTGTTTATCCTTATCTCTCTGCTTTTGAAAGGTTAAGAAAGACCTAATTGGTTAAAACAACTTTAAGTGTTTGAGTACCTTCGGGTTTATCAATTTTAATAAAATAAACACCTGGAGCAAAACCTGCAGCATCAATTGTGTTTTGATTGATTGCTTCTGCTCTGTTTTGGTACCATATTTTACCATTAATTCCGTAAACCGAAAAACGGGTGTTATTATCGGCCGGACCGTTAACAAAAATCAGGCGATCGCGGGTAAAAACATTGAAGTCAGTTTTCCCCTGCTGTTCGATATCGATTCCGGTAACCGAGTTGGAAAACAATAGATTAAACCGTCCATACCCTTTTAACCCCGGTACGGCAACCGAATATTTCGAATTGGAAGAAATAAATTGAGTTGTTGTGTGGGTAACTTTATCTTCGAGATAAACTTTTAAATCGGTTGGAAATCCATCTGTAGTTTCCAACATAAAGGTTACCTCTCCCCCTTTTTTCAAATCGAGTCCAACGGGAATAGTAAGCAATTCGTAATTGATATCGGGCACCGATTGGTACATAAAATCAACATCGCTGTTACCATCTACCAACTGCGTATAAAGGGCAATATTTGTATTACCTTTTAATTTCCCCACATCGTAACCGGGGTCGAGACCCAAAGTAGATTCCGGGTTAAAAGAGACCACAACTCTGTTTACAAAATCGCCCGAAGTGGCGGTAAGACGAACAGCCGGAACCGGTATTTCTGCCGATTTGAAAGGGGTTGTTGTTGCATGAACCTGCATTTCAGGAGTAAATGTTACAGTAGATGCATCTGATTTAGCCCTAATTATAAAACCTTGTCCTACTGCAATTTTATCCTGAGCTAATTCAGATTCTCCTCCGGGTGGAGTAAATCCAGAATTTGCAATCACAGTATAATCACCTGCTCCCGAACTTAGCGACTGATCCCAAACATAAAGTCCTTTATAACTGTCATCTAAATTAGCATCATTTTCTGTTAAGAAATCCTTATACGGCAAAGTAGCTCCTTTTGCCCAAATAGTAGTTGTATAAGGATTCCCGACAGCATTCCAACTGAAACTTTGTGTACTTACGCTTTTATTGTGAGTACCGGTATAAATATCGGTTCCGGTAAACGTAATAGCTCCAACCGCAGGGCTTAATAGTGAATACCCCGTTTCGGGAGCAAAGTTCCCTGTAGCATTAGTACCCCAATAATCCCAACCATCAGTTCCTGTATTGTATGTACCAATGGCATATTTCGAACTCTTCGTTGCAATGCTGTTCGCACCGCCAAAGGCTGATATATCCTGTCCATTAACCGGGCAAGAAACTATATGCCAGTTTGTACTTGGCAAATAACGTTCAACATTAACTGCTGGTGTTCCTCCCGTAGCAGAAGAAGTTACCAAAAGACTTCCGGTACCGGTAGCATCCGATTGAATGGTAAGTGTGCCCGAGTTGTTAAGTGCCCCTCCGGTTATTGTTGTACCGGGTGGAATGGTTACTGTGGTTCCACTGGCAATAGTAATATTCTGGGCAAACACCGAACCACTAAAAATTACAAATGCCCCTATTAAAAAAAGCGCATTTAATTTTGTATAGATTTTTTTCATTTGATTTGATTTTTATACTTTATTTTTATGTTTTTCGAAACTTTTCAGATGATTATAAATCGCCTTTTAAGAAAAATCAAAGTTTTAAGAATAGCTCTTTGTTATCAAACTTAACAAAAATATTCTAGAAATAAAATAAATAATTCAGACACAATACTTTAAGGTTGTTAAATATTAGGCCTTCTCTTATAATTTGCTTTATATTTTTGTCCAATTGCAGGGCATCTTTTTTCATGTCGTCCCAAATATATATTTATACTCTCGGGGAAATTCCTGTGTATAAAAACACTTTTTGTCACGAGTGTAAACCTCTTTAAAGACCTGCATTTCGGAATGTAATGTCACTATTTTAAAAAAATCGATCGCTTCGCGGTTAAATTGTTAAAAAGCCCGAACAGCCCGAACCTTGACCGTGAAGTCCTTATTAATGGGGGTCTGATCCCCAAGATCGAAATTCTGTATCCACACATTAGCGTTATTGTACTCGGTAGAACTCCAATAGTAGTTTGACCCCAAACCAACACCTCCGTTTGCAGTTGCAGTTGCGTATATTGTTGTTTTATTAAGGTACATCAGGCGAAGCTCGTTTTTTGATGGTAAGTACCAGTCGCAATAAGTTTTTCCGTTTTCTGTTATTTGCAACTCGTTACATACACGGGCTGCATAAGTATTACCGTCACCATTACCTTGATTGGCTATTATTATAGCTGTATTTAATTCCCCTGCATAAGGTCCATCACCTTTTGCCATAGTATATGTATTTGTTCCGGCATACCATCTTATTCCACTTCCACCATCTTGGTTTGACTTAGCGCATACCAAACCGTGTTCCCCTGTCTCGTCAAGCCAAAATACTATTCCACCTTGAGCAAAGTCACCTACAGAATAAGTTTTAGTGCGTACTGCTGTCCATGCCAATCCGTTGAAACTATACAATCCGGTTTTTCCATCGGTTTGATAAATTATTAGCCCAGTTGTAGGAGAAGATATAGCATCTCTTTGTGTTTCGGTCATCCTTGGAGGCAAAAAGCCTTTATCAATACTTTTTACATCCAGCATTGCAGAGCCGTCGGCATTGCTGCCATCAGCGTTTATGCTTACCTGCGAATAAGCGTTCACTGCCAAAATTAGCAGCATACTTAAAAGAATTGAAAAAATTTTCATAATCTAAAAATCTAATA
>JALUZN010000129.1 GCA_027011835.1 Draconibacterium sp.
TTTTGCCCAAGCGTTTTGCGTTCTTATCAGTTTAAAGTAAAATTTCTCAACTCATTTTTGCAAACCTGAATTGTTTCGGTATATTTGCCACGCTAAAAAAGTTACTTTAAAAAAGCAACAACCCGAGATGGTTGTAAGAGTATGATTCTCAAAAAGAAAATATCGAAAAAAATATGGATGCGCCTGGCAATATTTGTTGCCGTAATTGGTGTGGCTACACTTTTCGATGCCTATTTCGAAAACAACTCTGAAACACTGAAGGAGATTGAGGCCGAATCGACAAATAACACAAACTCGCAAAGTAAAATCTATTTTGTTAGTCAGACCAATAGTTTCGACCTAAGAACCTCGTCAGAAAAAGATACAGGCAGAAAAACTCCGTTTAAATCGCACGACAAATTTATTCAGAAATATCATCAATTAAGAAACTTTCAGGTACTAAAAGCCGAAGTTGAGACACAAACTACTCCGCTTATTCTGGCTTATCATTATCTGGTTTTTCGAAATTATTTCTTTACTCACCCCGACGACGAACCACCGGTTTCGTAATCTTTCTTTCAACTTTAAAAATAGTTGAGTTCAGTAATCTTGAGGTTACTGAAAGAGCTGCTGAATAGCAGTTTCGAATGGATATTTATCCAAAAATAATTATAAAATTAAACACTAAAAATTTATTTAAAATGCAAAACAAAGGTGCAGTTTTAACATTTGCGATTCTATTGGCTGCTGTTTGTGTTTACCAGTTATCGTTTACCTGGAAAGCACATCAGATTGAAAAAGATGCCGCTGAATACGCACAAGGAGATGAAAAGAAAGAAGCTATTTATCTCGATTCGCTTAAAGGAGAAAACGTTTACAGTTTTTTCGGACTGAAGGATTTTACATATAATGATGTAAAAGGACAGGAGATGAACCTGGGACTCGACCTAAAAGGAGGTATGAACGTTACGCTCGAAGTATCGGTTATCGATATCATCAGAGCTATGTCGAACTACAGTACCGACTCTACTTTTAATGCGGCACTTCAGCGTGCTAAAGAGATGCAAACACATAGTCAAGCCGACTTTGTTACTCTTTTTGGCCAGGCTTTCGAGGAGATTGACCCGAATGCAAAATTAGCTTCAATTTTTAATACCCTCGATTTACGCAACCGTGTTAATTTTAACACGTCGAATGCCGATGTATTAAAAGTAATTTCAGATGAAACCGATGCAGCAATCGATAATTCGTTTAACATTATTCGTACGCGTATCGACCGTTTTGGAGTGGCACAACCAAATATTCAGAAACTACAAACCAAAGGACGTATTTTGGTTGAGCTTCCCGGAGTAAAAGACCAAAACAGGGTACGTAATCTGTTGCAGGGAACAGCGAATCTAGAGTTTTGGGAAACCTACGACAATAAAGAAGTTTATCAGTATTTGTTACAGGCAAATCAGAAAATAAAAGAGATTGAGGAGCTGAAAGCAGAAGAGAACAGTGCCAATAAATCAGAAACAAAAACAGAACAGACTACCGAAAAAGCATCGGAAAAATCGGCCGACACAAAAGAGAGCGTTAAAGATTCTACCGACACCGAAAGTTCGTTACTTTCAGAACTTGAAGCAGGTGCCGAAACCGACTCAACAGGTTCGCCAACCAATCTCGATGATTTCAAAAAACAGTATCCTCTGTTTGCCGTTTTAAATCCTAGTACCGACCAGCAGGGACAACTATTTCCCGGGCCGGTAGTTGGAACATCGCACTCTAAAGATACTTCAAAGGTTAATACATATTTAAATCTTCCACAGGTTAAAAGTATTTTCCCACGAAATATGACCTTCCGCTGGACATCAAAATCAATAGATAAAGACGGAAAGTATTACCGGTTAATTGCAATTAAAATTACCACTCGTAACGGACGTGCTCCTCTCGATGGTGAAGTAATTACCGATGCACGTCAGGACTTCGACCGGTTAGGTTCGAAACCTGAAGTTACCATGTATATGAACAGCGAAGGCGACAAAATATGGTCGCGTATGACAAAAGAGAACATTGGTAAATCAATTGCTATTGTTTTAGATGGTTATGTTCGCTCGTTCCCAACTGTACAAGGCGAAATTACCGGAGGTCGCTCGAGCATTACCGGGCTGGAAAGTATTGAAGAGGCAAAAGACCTTGCAAACATTCTGAAATCGGGTAAAATGCCTGCTCCTGCAATTATTATTCAGGAAGCAATTGTTGGGCCGTCGCTTGGTAAAGAGGCAATTAGAAGCGGTTTCTTCTCGTTTATGATTGCTTTTGTTTTGATTCTTGTTTATATGTTCTTCTTCTATAGCAAGGATGCAGGGCTTGTTGCAAATGTTGCTCTTATTATTAACCTGTTCTTTATTATTGGTGTTTTGGCTTCGCTGGGTGCTGTATTAACGCTGCCCGGAATTGCAGGTATTGTGCTTACAATTGGTATGTCGGTTGATGCGAACGTACTTATTTACGAACGAGTTCAGGAAGAGCTAAATGCAGGGAAGGGAATTCGTCTGGCTATTACCGACGGTTACAAAAATGCATATTCGGCTGTAATCGACGGGCAGGTTACAACACTGTTAACCGGAGTTGTTTTATACCTGTTTGGTTCGGGGCCAATTAAAGGTTTTGCTACCACGTTAATTATTGGTATTCTTACTTCAATGTTTACTGCCATATTCTTAACTCGTATTATGTTCGACTGGAAATTGAAGAGATCCGATAAAATCCTTTTCACATCGTCGAAAACAAAAGACTGGTTACGTAATACCAAAATTAAGTTTATGGAGAAAAGAAAAGTGTTCTATATCATTTCAGGAACATTTATTCTTTTATCTGTGGGGTCGTTGTTTGTTCGCGGATTAAATTACGGTATCGACTTTAAAGGGGGACGTACTTATTTGGTTCGATTTGAAGAACCGGTAAAAGTTGCCGACGTTCAAAAAGCACTAACCGTAGTATTTGGCGAAGCTCCCGAAGTGAAAACATCGGACAAAGACATTAAAATTACTACCGAATATAAAATTGAGGACACAAGCGAAAATATTGATAACGAAACTGAAGCACTGTTGATGAAAGGATTGCAAGATGCCGGCTTTATTAAAAAAGGCATTGCTTTACAGCAGTTTACCGACACTTATTTGCTAAGTTCGCAAAAGGTAGGGCCAACAATTTCAGATGATATTAGAAAAGATGCAGCTATTGCCATTGCATTCTCGCTCATCATTATTTTCTTATACATTTTAATACGGTTCCGCAACTGGCAATATGGTTTGGGAGCGGTTGCCGCTTTGGCTCACGACTCGTTAATTGTTTTGGGAATCTTCTCGCTGCTATACGGATTCTTGCCCTTCTCGTTAGAAATTGACCAGGCATTTATTGCGGCAATTTTAACGGTGGTGGGATACTCTATTAACGACACCGTGGTTGTATTCGACCGTATTCGTGAGTATTTGCATATTTTCCCGAAACGCGACAGAAACGACAATGTTGACCACGCATTAAACAGCACATTGCGCCGTACATTTAGTACATCGCTGTCAACATTTATTGTATTGCTTGCAATCTTCCTGTTTGGAGGCGCAACTATTCGAGGCTTTACGTTTGCACTGTTAGTGGGGGTTGTTGTTGGAACATATTCATCTGTTTTTATTGCAACACCAATTGCATTCGACACTCAAAAAGTGGCAAAAGCAGTTAAGCGCAAAAAATAATTTTGAAATAAAAGTTTATTTGTTAGCCGGGAGTTTAAATCAATTTTAAACTCCCGGCTTTTTTTATTGTATTCCGTCTTCGTAATTTTGCTTTGCTCATTTCCCAAAAACCTATCCGAATTGAGTGTATTTTTGGTGTTCAGGATGTTTGATACCATTAAATTAGCCTTGTCTGATTTATTCGAGGAATAAAAAATTGTGATTTCGCTTTGCTCAATTCACAAAAACCTAAATGGATTGAGTATATTTGCACGTTAAAAAGAGACCAATGACAAATTATATTTTATTTATTAGCGGTGCCGAAATGGTTTTAGTAATGCTTTTAGCATTGCTGTTTTTTGGAGCAAAAGCAATTCCCGATATTGCCAAAACTTTAGGAAAAGGAATGCGCGAATTTAAAAAAGCATCAAACGAAATTAAACGCGAATTAAACGACTATTCTGCTGATATAAAAAAAGATATCGACGACGTAACATCAACGGTTAATAAAGAAACCAGCGATATTAAAAAGGGAATAACAGATCATTTTGAAGATTAAAATTAACCGGTAAAAAACTGATGATTGCAATTTATATAGTAGTATTGTTGCTCTGCTTTTTTCTACTGGCACGAATTGTCGATCTGTTTTTTATCTCCTCCCTCGATAAAATTTCAAAAGACCTTAATTTATCGAACGATGCAGCCGGAGCCACTTTAATGGCAATGGGCAGTAGTGCTCCCGAACTCTTTGTGGCTCTTTTTGCTGTGCTTAAACCCGGTAATCATCAGGCTATTGGGATGGGCAGTATTGTTGGAAGTGCAATTTTTAATCTGCTTGTAATTGTGGGAGCTGCCGCTTTTGTAGCTAAAAAAAATACAAAACTTACCTGGCAACCCATGATTCGCGATTTGCTGTTTTATACCGTAGCAGTGGCTCTTTTAGTTTTATTTATTCGCGACGGCGCTCTAACTCCTTTTGAAGCTGCAATTTTTTTGGCAATTTATGTTTTGTATGCTTTGGCAGCGGTTTACTGGCGGAAGCTATTGCCGTATAAAGACATGCAGGGTTCTGTTGAAGAAGAAGTGCACGGCGAACAGAGCAGAATCTCAAAACCCATCGATTGGTTTTTGAAGCTCATTTTTCCCTCACAAAAACATTATTACTCGATCTTTATAATTTCAATTGTACTCATTGCGGCAATAAGTTATATTTTGGTTGAGGTTGCAGTTGCTTCGGCACTCCTTTTACATATTCCCGAGGCAATTATTGCATTAACAATTCTTGCCGTTGGCACATCAGTCCCCGACCTGATTTCGTCGGTTATTGTGGCTCGGCAAGGGCGTGCCGACATGGCTGTAAGCAATGCACTGGGGTCGAATATATTTGATATTCTTGTGGGATTGGGACTCCCGTTTTTAGTAGTAATGCTCGTTTCGGGTGAGACAATTAGTGCCGGTAGCGACGATTTATTTACATCGTCGATGATACTGTTTGCGTCGGTAGTTCTTCTTTTTATTCTGCTTCTTTTTAATAAATGGAAAGTGGGAAAAGTTACCGGCATTTTGTTAATTGCCATCTATATCTTTTATCTTATTTGGGAAATACTATCCAGGTAAGTTTCGAGTTATTAACTTAAAATAAAATTCTAATATCTGATGATTCGGGCAGAAAACATAAAAAAATCGTTTGGCACGCTTAAGGTTTTAAAAGGAATTAATCTTGAAATTCCAAAAGGCGAGATTCACTCAATTGTTGGGGCAAGTGGAGCGGGAAAAACTACATTATTGCAAATTTTGGGAACGTTAAGTAATCCCGATAGTGGGTCAATTTTTTTTAACAATAAAAATATCTCCTCATTTTCAGAAAAAGAGATGGCCGATTTTCGTAATCGCGAGATTGGTTTTGTATTTCAGTTTCACCACCTGTTACCCGAATTTACAGCACTCGAGAATGTTTGTATTCCTGCTTTTATTGCCGGAAAATCGAAAAACGATGCCGAGAAACGAACCATGGAATTGTTCGACTATTTGGGGTTGACAAATAGGGCAGACCATAAACCGTCGGAGCTTTCGGGAGGAGAAAAACAGCGGGTGGCTGTTGCACGTGCGTTGGTAAATCATCCGTCGGTAGTGTTAGCCGACGAACCCTCGGGAAATTTAGATACAGCCAATCGTAACGAACTTCACGAGTTGCTTTTTAAGCTGCGCGACGACTTTGGGCAAACTTTTGTAATTGTTACACACGACGATAATTTTGCCGACAGTTCCGATAAAATTATTCATATAAAAGATGGAATTATTGAGCCCGGAAACCATCTTTAATTGCACATGGTTATTTTATGAATTCAGCCGAGTTAAAATCATTTCTTGACGAAAAGGTTGAAATATATCATCAACCTGCTTTTATTGAAACCGACCCCATTCAGGTTCCGCGAAAATATACAGGGAAAGAGGATATTGAAATTGCAGGATTTTTAGCTGCAACAATTGCCTGGGGCAACCGCACAGCAATTATTAAGAATGCCGAAAAGCTGATGATGTTAATGGAGAATGAACCCTCGCATTTTGTTTTAAGTGCCTCGCACTCCGAAATTCAACAACTCGAAAAATTTGTACACCGCACGTTTAATGGTACCGATTGTATCTATTTTATTCGGTCGTTACGGAACATTTACAAAAATCATGGCGGATTGCAATCGGTTTTCGAAAAAGGTTACTCAAACAGAGAATCGGTAAAATCGGCATTGGAATATTTCTATCAGGTGTTTTTTGAACTTGCCGGCGAACGTACGCGGAAACATATTTCGAACGTAAAAAACGGAGCGGCTGCAAAACGGCTGAATATGTTTTTACGGTGGATGGTTCGTAGCAATTTGGGCGGAGTTGATTTTGGGATGTGGAACAAAATTCCAAAAGAAAAACTGATGTTACCTCTCGATGTGCACACCGGTAATGTAGGGCGAAAACTGGGGCTTTTGCAGCGGAAATCGAACGATTGGAAAGCGGTGGAAGAGATTACTACTGTGCTGCGGAAATTCGACCCGGACGACCCAGTAAAATACGACTTTGCACTTTTCGGACTTGGTGTTTTTGAGAAATTTTAATGCCCTTTATGTACTCTTTCAATAATAATAGTCATAAAAATTAAACCACTTTTTTGAATAAAGTTGTTTAAATGTCAAATTGAAAGTCTGTGGGCAATTCCAATGAGGTGGTTGGTTGAATTATTTACTTTGCTAAAGGAGAAAAAACCTAAATGGGTTGCCCCTAGATTTATGGGGAGAATATATGGAACCTCGAGGCAGAGCCTCAAGGAATTCTTTTGATTAAAAGGATTTGTTTAAACAAAAAAAACGGCCATTTACTTTAAAGTAGATGACCGTTTTTTTGAGTTTATTACAACTCCTTAATTCTTAAGTTTCGCCACGAAACCTTAATTCCGCCGCCTGCATGAATTTGTAAAGCAATTGCTCCCTTTCCTTTAGCTATTTTATCGTCGGTAATATCGACCATTTGTTGCCCGTTTAGCCAGGTTGTAACGTGGCCGCCTACCACTCTTATTTTCATTTTATTCCACTCGCCCATTTTTAGAATGTTCTCCTTTTCGTCGGGAATTTTAACCAGCCAACCGCGGCCGTACGATTCGTAAATACCGCCAGTGTCGTGGTTTGGAGGAGCAACTTCTACCTGCCAGCCACTTACTTTTGTTCCCTCAAAAGTTGAACGAAAGAAAACACCGCTATTTCCATTGGCTTCTTGTAAAAACTCGAGTGTCAGTTCAAAATCGTCGTAATTTTTTTCGGTCGAAAGATAACCGTATTTTTTATCGGGGCCGCTTTCGCAAATTAGCAGGCCGTCTTTAACGTACCACTTTTCAGTACCATGAATAATCCAGCCATCCAGATTTTCGCCGTTAAAAAGAGGTTTTGTACCGTCGCCGCAACTCATTGTTGTAAACCCAAGGAGTGCTACAAAAACAAAAAGTACCAGTTTTTTCATCATTTTAGTTTTAGTTGATTTATAAAAAATTTATTTGCCAATCTCTTTCTTTAATAATTTTACGTTGTTTTCGAGACGCATAATTGTTGCATCTTTCTCTTTTAATTGCAACTGAAGTTTCTTTGTGTCGGCTTCAACTTTTTTAAGTTGCGATTGAAGTTCCGTAATTTTAGTTTCGCCTTCAGCTATTTTTCCATCCTGAACACGAGCTTTATCTTTTAGTTTTCCAATCTCAAAATCTTTTTGATTAACTACCGTAGAAACATTATAAACCTCGGTTTTTAATTCTTCAACCTGCGCCTGCAACGATTTTATTGTTTTGTCTTTACTGCTTAACGCATTGGTTAAACGCTGTTTTTCAAAATCGAGATTAAAGCTGGTTTCCTGCAACGACTCTTCCCGCTTGTTCAGGTCTTCGTTCAGCAAAAATATTTTACGGTTCAACGTATCAATGTAGTTATCTTTTATTGCATTACTCTCGAGCAGCTCGTTTTTCATACTTTCGAAATCAGCAATTAATGCTTTTATCCGCTCGGCTTTAGCATTGTTTTCGTCGCTAAGTTTACGCGAAAGTTCTTCGGCTTTTAACCGGCCATCCTGCATTTCAAGAAATTTCTTTTTCGAAACACACGACGAGAAAACAATTAGGAAAAAGCTGAATATCAGCAAAGAATATTTTTGAATCATGTTCTTATCTTTAAGATTTAACAAATATAAAAAATAATATTTCGTTAGAATAACGTTATTTAAATGATGAATGGTATTTTTAGTGAAAATTAATTTGATATGAGAACGTTATCTACAATATTTTTGGTCGTACTTTTAAGTTTTTCGGTGTGGGCACAACAGCCGGGCACAGTAGTAAAAACAGTTAAAGGGAAGGTAATAAATGCTACAACCAATCAACCAATTTCGTACACAAATATAGGAATTGAGGGGACTTTTCATGGCACAGCAAGCGATGAAAATGGAAATTTTGAGCTAAAAATTCCAAAAGAGATGGCTGAGAAAAATATCTTTTTCTCGGCCGTGGGTTTTAATAACAAACAGTTTCCGGTTCAGTCGCTTTTTGCGAAAGAGTTTAGTGTTATTAAAATGACTGCAAAATCATACGGAATAGGAGATGTGGATATTGACGCTAAAAACATGGTTCTTATTCGAATTTTACGTATGGCTTCCGAAGAGATTCCATACAACTATATTCAGGGGCCTTACAATTTAACTGCAACTTACAGCAACGAAAAAACAGTTAACGATTCAACAATAAAACAGCAGGGCGATGTTTTAATTTACGATTTTACGGGGTATTCAAAACCTTCGAAACTAAATGCTTACCGGTCGTTAAACTATTCGGTTAAAATGGCTGATTCGATAAACGATTATCGTTTTTCGACGGGCACAACAAACATCGACGAACTGCTGGAATTGGATTGGGTACGCAGCGCCTCGTCGGTATTAAACCCGGCTCTTACGGGTGGATTAAATTTAAAACTTATCGACGAACCAACCATCGACGGGAAAGCGTATTGGGTTATTTCGTTTAAACAAGAGCAGCCCACTTTAGCCGGCTCGGGCGATTTTTATGCCACAAGTTTCGAAGGAAAAATTACGGTTGAAAAAGAGACCTATTCGGTTCTCTCTATCGAAGGGAAAGTGGTATCGGCAAAAAATAACCGACAGGGAAAAGGACTTGCAATTGGCGCAACAAATCACAATTATTTCGAAAATGTTTCATACAACTTTTCTGTTCAGTATAAAGATTTACGACCCGTAAAAATTGAGTTGGCAAAAACCTACCGATATAAAAACGAAGAAATTTCGGAACATTCGGTTTTGGAAATTACCAACGCGCGGGCTTCAAATCTTACCGAGCTCGATTCGCGGCAATATTTTACGGGAAAATAATTATAATGGTTCGGTATATTTTTTAAATATCTCATAAGCAGAGAATTACAAGACATAAGGAGATTGTCTCAATTCACCAAATATCAGACTTTTGCGGCTTTGCGAGAAACAAAAATTTAATGAAGTATTGAATTTTGAAACGGGAATAAACAGCTAACCAATTCAGACCAAACTGTTTGTTTCGGTGTCAGGGAAAATAATAGCGGGCTTAAATGTTTTTGCTTCCTCAAAATCCATTCGTGCATACGAAATTATTATTACCACATCGCCAACAGCAACTTTTCGTGCGGCCGGTCCGTTTAGGCAAATAACTCCCGAACCGCGTTCACCCTTAATAATATATGTTTCGAGGCGTTCGCCGTTGTTAATATTTACCACCTGAACCTTTTCATTTTCAAGAAGGTTTGCGGCATCCATTAAATCTTCATCAATTGTTATACTGCCAACATATTGCAAATTGGCTTCGGTAACAGTTACTTTATGTATTTTCGATTTACAAATTTCTATTTGCATACCTCTCTATTATTTAATTAAAACAAATATTATCAATTAGTCGTACGTTGCCGCAAAACACAGCAACACAACCTATCGTTTTTATCTTTTCGTTCCACTCTTTAACCGGCTGAAGTTGATTGTTATCGACAATTTCGAAATATTCAACCTCTAAAAACGGGTTTTCATTTATGGTTTTAATCACCCAATTTTCAAGTTCTGATACGGAAATTTTCCCTTTTTGTTTTTGTGCTTTTTTCAATGTATCGAAAATATGCGCTGCATTTTTCCGCTCTTCGGGCGTTAACAACTCATTTCTCGAGCTCATTGCCAGCCCGTTCTCCTCGCGTACAATTTCGCAGGGCACAATTTCAATATCGAGGTTCAACTGTTTTACCATTGCTTTTATAATGGCAAGTTGCTGAAAATCTTTTCGTCCGAAATATGCTTTGTGGGGTTTTACCATATCGAAAAGCTTGCTAACAACCTGTGCCACACCATTAAAATGGCCGGGACGATGTTTCCCTTCCATTTCTGTTTCAAGCTGTCCGAAGTTAAATTGCCGGGTATCGGGTTCGGGATAAACCTCTTTTGCATTGGGAGCAAAAACCACTTTACAGCCGGTTTGTTCGAGCAACTTTAAGTCCGATTCGAGTGTGCGCGGGTATTTCTCCAAATCGCCGGGGTCGTTAAACTGGGTAGGGTTTACAAAAATACTTACCACAACCGTCGTATTTTCGGCCACTGCCTGCTTTACCAACGAGAGGTGGCCTTGGTGCAAAGCTCCCATTGTGGGCACAAAACCAATTGTCCCCGACTCTCTGACTTTCCTTAAACTATTTTGTAGCTCTTTTACCGTTTTTACAAGAAGCATATTTCATTCATATATAATTAAAATATTGCAATTCAGAAAGATAAACATACAAGTCAAAATTGCAATTCCTAACCATTGTAACTCGCATGGACAATTTATACATTGGCTTTTATGTTTTGTCGACCATGCTCGTTTCATATACAATTTGGCTGCAAAGTAAATAAAATAATTTCTCAATTTAATGAGAATACCAATTTGCAATTAATCCCGATTTACATTGGTACGCAAACTTAACCGGATTGAGAATACTTCAATTTCACATTAAGAAAGATTACAGAAAAGCAATATTTGCCAAATTTGAGTTGATAAAACAACAAGGTTTTTTATGAGTAAAAGACATTGAGACTACTCAAAAAACAAGTATTTAAGATAATGCCGGCGTAAGAGCAATTCCGGAAAATTGTAATTA
>JALUZN010000130.1 GCA_027011835.1 Draconibacterium sp.
ACATTACTGATGAACCGTTTTTTTGACGTGTTCGGGATTAATCCATACTATGCTAAAAATAAAAAGAGATTGGACAAACTATTGTATTTTGGTACTATTGCCGCTTAAGTTTATAACGGAGTATTGTATAAGTAGTGCTACAAAAAAAAGTGATAGTACAGTTTATACACAACCATTTCTGCATAATATTTTTGCTGTAATGTGTCCTACACAATCTGATTGGCAAGATGTGTTAACAAATATTTGTGATGAGATTACAAGTTCTGATAGATTAAATGCAAATTCAGTTTATTTAGACATGGTAGCTGCAGCAGGCCCTACACAGTGTATGGATGTTAATCATAACCACACACTAGGTGGTGGATCATTTTGGAGAACGGGTTACGATGCTCTATTTGAAAATATACATACAACAATTCCTACAGATAATTTTTTAACTGTAGAAGGAGGTCATGAATTTTTAGTGGATGAAGTTGATGGTTTTATGGTGCAAGGGTGGCAAACAGATAATCAAGTGCCTGCATGGCAAGCTGTCTTTGCTGGAAAAGCACAATTATTTGGAACTCTAACGGGAGGATCTCAATATCCATTGCAAGAATTTTATGGACGTTTGGGGCAAGCTTTTACATTTGGAGTACAAACAGGAAGGCAATTTTTGGGGTTAGCTATAAGTCAAGGAAATGATAATACATTAATGGCTGCCAATTATGTAAAGGCATTGAGTAGAATGCGTTATAAACTCAGAAATTTCATGTCTTATGGAGAAATGAAAAGACCTATAATACCAGAATCTTCAACGGGTTCAGCTATTCCAACAATAACCTACACTATTAATGATAGATGTGGCCATGCTGACCATTCGGGACATGGAGTTAAAGAGATAACAACTTCTGCTATTCAAAAATCAGTATGGCAAAATGATAATGAAGTGGTGGTAGTTTTTGCCAATACTCGTATTCAAAGTCCGGCTGGAGTAACCGGAGGTGCTATCTCTTTTAAATTTGATTTTAATGGGACTGATTACGGATTTACAGGAAGTGTGACTGTCCAAAAACTAACACCAACTACAGATGGAGATATTGAAACAGAAAATAATACATTCACAAAAAATGTTATTTTAAATAATTTAGAACTTGTCGCTTATAAAATTACAAGTAATAATACAGTTTCGATAGAAACAGAAGAGATACCGGATTTGGTAATTTATCCAAACCCAACAGAAAATAGTTTTAGAATTAATTATGATACAGATGATATTGTCAATTTAAAACTATACAACTCACTTGGTCAATTAGTCATAACTACGATACCTGAAAATAAAATTGTAGATATTTCTATGCTTCCAAGTGGCGTATACATTGTTTCAATTCGAACTGAAAATCATAAGAAATACATTTCTAAGCTAATAAAAGAGTAAACTATGTAGGGATTTTCAGCAGTAGAGATAAAAATATAAAAATGGGTAAATTCGATTAGTGAATTTACCCATTTTCGGGTTTTATACTCGTTATCTTAGCCCTCAGTTTCATCAAAAAATAATGTTGTAATCTGTTACAACGTAGTTTTTTGCTTTGCTATGAACAAATATAACTTAGCCTGATTTCCCTAAAACCTATCTTAATTGAGTATATTTACAACCATTTAAAACGCTAAACTAATTAACTAAAATGAAAAAAATTACATTTTTAACCATTATAGTCGGCTTATTAATAAGTTGCCAGCCAACCACGAAAAAAGCAAATTTAACCGACAACATTTTTTCGTTTGTATTTATGACCGATATTCATCTTGAACCCGAGAGGCACGCTACCGAGGGATTGTTGCAGGCAATTGACACAATAAATAGATTGGCACCCGACTTTGTTTTAACAGGCGGCGACAATATTATGGATGCGCTGGGGCAGAAAGAGAGCCGCGCCGACAGTTTGTATAATCTTTTCGAAACCACAATGAAAAAGCTAAAAATGCCGGTTTACTACACGTTAGGAAATCACGAAGTATTTGGGTTATATAAAGAAAGTGGCGTTTCGCCCGACAACAAATATTACGGCAAAAAAATGTACGAAAACAGACTTGGGAAACGGTACTATTCGTTCGACCATAAAAACTGGCATTTTGTTGTGCTCGATGGAATTGGATTTACTGAAGAGCGACGCTATTATGGTGTTGTCGATTCGGTTCAGGTTAAATGGTTAAAACATGATTTAGCGAACACAGAAAAAAGTAAACCGGTAGTTGTATGCATTCATATTCCGCTGGTTAGTATTGGTACACAAATTAATAGAGGTCCAACAGAAGGTCTTCAAAAGAGTTCGGTAATTACCAATGCACACGAAATAATCTCAATTCTCGAACAGCACAGTGTAAAACTTGTTTTGCAGGGGCACACTCATTTTCTTGAAGACATCTATTATAACGGAATTCATTATATAACAGGAGGAGCTGTATCGGCTGTGTTATGGCGCGGTACTCGCCCGGGGCTGGAAGAGGGTTTTCTTAAAATCGATATTTCGGGCGACAAATTTAGCTGGAAATATATTGATTATGGCTGGGATGCTGAAACAGAAAAAAACTAACTGTAAACGGTGAGAACAACTTCTTTTTATAACACGTTCCGAACCACGACCATAAACCAGTTAGTTAGAAAGGTATTTTCGATTGTCTGGAAAATTCATTTTGAATAACCCAAATAGAACGAAGAACAAGGCAGTAGGAATCCCTTCGGGAGATATTAGACTTAGACATAAAAACCAAAAAAAGAGATTAAACCATTAAAATGAGTAACGTACAGTAACCGGAATCATAATATGATGAATGTATGAATTTTTATAGGCTTCAGTTATTCCAAATTCTGCTCTTGTCGAAATCGAAATATCGTCACTTATTTTATATCCAAATCCTGCAAAAACACGAAAATCAAAACGATTAGGCACCTGAGCTTTTGTATAATAAATAAGCAAACCGGGAGTTATTCCCAATCCGAAAAACAGGTTATCTGATAAATAAATATTATATGACAAAGAAACATCGAGATATGTTAATGTTCTTTCTAAAGTAAATAGATCGTTGTTATAATTTCCCAAATAATCGAGGATGCTTGTATTTATATCTTTCTTTATTTTAGCTGAAGTTAAATTTAACTCCGCAAGTGCAAACCCAAAACCGTGGTCGTATTTTGCAAACCCTCCAAACCGGAAGTTTAACGTAAGGTCAGAATAATTTACTTTTCCTTTTACCAGCTCTTTCCCTTCTAAAATATCGCTAACATTGGTGTTTACTTTTAAATCGGGCAGGGTTGCTGAGTTAAACAGGGCACTACCTTCAATTCCAGACGCAAAACCCGATCCCCGTTGAGCAAAAG
>JALUZN010000131.1 GCA_027011835.1 Draconibacterium sp.
AAATAAGACTTTACTTGTATTTGAATTATGACATAACTTCGTCTTCTGCGAGGATAGTAGAAAGGTAATGCAAAAATAATTATCCCCAAAACTTAGATTTTAAATGCAAAATGCAAAATTATAGATTCTAATGAATTCAAATAGTGAAATTATTACTTTTATGGGGCTTTAAATTTTGGAGATATCAGATTAATATCTATTTTCGTGTTCGTACACGGAGAATAATTCCCGAGTCAAAAATTCAATAAAAATTTAATTAAAATGGAAATAGGAAAATTTAGTTTTGGAGTAGGCGACCGATTTAATCACGAGGGAGAAGCGCAGTTAAGTGCATTAATTGAGGCTACAGCAAACGGAGTGGAAGTAACTCCGGTTTGGAATAAATCGAACAGAGAACATAATATTGTAAAATCGGAGCCGGAGGGTACAAGAATAGAAGCCGATACTGCAACAAAAAACTTAGGCTGGGAAGGTTCTTATTTTGTTGATGCCGACCATATAAATCTTACCAATGTCGATCGGTTTATCGACCATTCCGATTTTTTTACTCTCGATGTTGCTATGTATATTGGTAATAAGTCGGAGGATAACGATGTTGCTGCGTTTAAAAAATCGTGCGAAGTTTTTGGCGGGAAAGTTACCATTCCCGGAATAGCAAATCCAATAAATATTACCGATGAGTTACTCGAATTGGTTGCAGAAAAATATTTAGCTGCGATAAAAGAGGCTGGTAAAATTTATCGACACATTGCAGATGTAAAAGGCGAAGGTAATTTTGTTACCGAGGTTTCTATGGATGAAGTGGAAGAGCCACAAACGCCGGTAGATATGTTTTTTATTTTGAAAATGATTGCCAACGAAAAAATTCCGGCACAAACGATTGCACCAAAATTTACAGGCAGATTTAATAAAGGAGTAGATTATATTGGCGATGCAGAACAGTTTGCAAAAGAGTTCGAGCAGGATGTTTTAGTTATCGATTTTGCAGTGAAAGAGTTTGGTCTTCCCGAAGATTTGAAATTGAGTGTTCATTCCGGTTCCGACAAGTTTACCATTTATCCGATAATGGCCAAAATAATAAAAAAATACAACAAAGGACTGCACGTTAAAACCGCAGGAACAACTTGGCTTGAAGAGGTAATTGGCCTCTCGATTTCAGGCGACGAAGGACTTGCAGTAGCAAAAGAAATTTATACGCAGGCACTGGCACGTAAAGAGGAACTTTGTGGACCGTATGCCGATGTTATCGATATTGATGATTCGAAATTACCAACTCCCGAAGAAGTTGCCGGTTGGACAGGCGAAAAGTTTGCCAATACACTTCGTCATATTCCCGGGCACCCCGATTATAACTTGAATTTCAGGCAGTTGATTCATGTGGGGTATAAAGTAGCTGCCGAAATGGGAGAAAAATATACCGCATTACTTGAAAAACACAGCGAAGTAGTAGGTAGTTGTGTGGAGGGAAATATATACGACCGCCATTTAAAGCGTTTGTTCGATTTGTAGAAAAAAAGAAAAAAGATGAAAGATTTTATGGATGACAATTTTCTGCTGCAAACAGAAACTGCACAGGAGCTGTATCATAATCATGCGGCAAAAATGCCCATCTTCGATTATCATTGTCATATTAATCCGCAAGATATTGCAGAAGATAAACAGTTTGAAAATATTACGCAGGTTTGGTTATACGGCGACCATTACAAATGGCGCGGAATGCGAACAAACGGAATTGATGAGCGATATTGCACCGGCGATGCCAGCGATTGGGAAAAATTTGAAAAGTGGGCAGAAACGGTTCCTTATACATTGCGAAATCCGCTGTTTCATTGGACACATTTAGAGTTGCAGCGTTTCTTTGGAATTCATAAAATTCTGTCGCCCGAAACAGCAAAAGAGATTTGGGACGAATGCAATGCAAAACTGCAAACTCCCGAATATTCGGTAAGGAATATAATTCGAATGGCAAATGTACACACCATTTGCACCACCGACGACCCGGTCGACTCGCTCAAATATCATCGGCAAATTAAAAACGATGGCTTCGAGGTGAATGTTCTTCCGGCGTGGCGCCCCGACACTGCAATGGCTGTTGAGAATGTAGCTGCATTTAACGAATATATCGATAAATTAAGCAGTGTTGCTGAAATTGAAATTAAAACATTTAACCATTTAATTGAAGCTCTCGATAAGCGTCATCAGTTTTTTCACGATAATGGGTGTCGTTTGTCCGATCATGGACTTGAAACAGCATTGGCAGAAGATTATACCGAAGGTGAAATAGAGTATATTTTTAATCGTGTGCGGAGTGGCGAAGCGTTAACACGCGAAAGTATCCTGAAATTTAAGTCGGCAATGTTGGTTGAATTTGGAATTATGGACCACTCGCGTGGGTGGACACAGCAATTTCATATTGGTGCTTTGCGAAATAACAATACCCGGTTGTTTAATCAACTTGGTCCCGACACAGGATTCGACTCGATTGGCGATTTTGAAGTGGCACGCCCGCTTTCGAAGCTACTCGATAAATTAGACCGTGAAGACAAGCTTTGTAAAACCGTTTTATACAATTTAAATCCTCGCGATAACGAACTGTTTGCCACAATGATTGGAAACTTTCAGGACGGCTCGGTGCCGGGGAAAATACAATACGGTTCGGGGTGGTGGTTTCTCGACCAAAAAAATGGAATGGAACGACAATTAAATGCACTCTCGAATCTCGGACTATTAAGCCGATTTGTTGGGATGTTAACCGATTCGCGAAGTTTTTTGTCGTATCCGCGTCACGAGTATTTCCGACGAATACTTTGTAATTTGCTTGGTAACGATGTTGAAAATGGTGAACTGCCACACGATATGAAATTGCTTGGTAATATGGTTGAAAACATCTGTTTTAACAATGCAAAAGAGTATTTTAATTTTGGGTAAAATAGAAGCTCTATTTACTGTTTCCCGGGATGAAATCTCATACAGGCAAACGATTGCGTTAGTTAAAATATACATGAAATATTCGTGATAAAAGATTTTACACACCGAAGCATGATTAAGTTGAAGTATTAATTCCGGATACTCGTTACTGGTTGCTGTGTCTTGATTCTTTGTTCTTGATTCTATATTTTTAGAGTATATGAAAAAAGTAGTAACTTTTGGAGAAATTATGTTGCGCCTGGCAACGCCCGACTATTTGCGATTTTCGCAAGCAAACCGGTTTAATGCCTCTTTTGGAGGAGGTGAAGCAAACGTGGCTGTATCGCTGGCAAATTATGGAATTGAGGTAGATTTTGTTACGCGGATTCCACAAAACGATATTGGACGTGCTTGTAAAATGGATTTGCAAAAATATGGTGTTGGCGTAAATAACATTGTTTATGGTGGCGAACGCCTGGGAATCTATTTCCTTGAAACAGGTGCAGTCAGTCGGGGAAGTAAAGTGATTTACGACAGGGCAAACTCTGCCATCTCCGAAATTAAACCCGGAATGATTAACTGGGATAACGTTTTTGAAGATGCCGGTTGGTTTCACTGGACCGGAATTACTCCTGCAATTTCGCAAAGTGCCGCCGATGTTTGCCTCGAAGGAATTAAAAAGGCAAATGAGTTGGGAGTTACTGTTTCGTGCGATTTGAATTTTCGTAAAAATTTATGGAATTATGGAAAATCTGCCGGAGAAATAATGCCCCAATTGGTTGCCGCAACCGATATAATTCTCGGAAACGAAGAGGATGCGGAAAAAGTGCTGGGAATAAAACCGGAAGGAGTTGATGTTACCGGTGGTCATATTGAAGGAGCTGCTTATAAATCGGTTTCGAAACAGATAATGGAAAAATTTCCACGTTGTAAAAAAGTAATTACAACGTTACGAGGATCGGTAAATGCCAACCACAACAGTTGGTCGGGGGTGCTTTGGAACGGGAAAGAATTGTTTGAAGCACCTACCTATCAAATAACCCACATTGTTGACCGTGTGGGTGGCGGCGACTCGTTTATGGGAGGATTAATTTACGGACTGCTTACCTATAAAAATAACGACTCAAAAGCTTTGAACTTTGCTGTTGCAGCGTCGTGTTTAAAACATACTGTCTACGGCGATTACAATCAGGTAACTGTTGAGGAAGTTGAAAAACTGATGAGTGGCGATGCGTCGGGACGGGTTGCAAGATAATTTTAGATTACGAAAAATAAGAGAAAAATAATGGCACGATTTACACGAATTGAAGTTGCACAAAAAATGAAAGAGACCGGAATTGTTCCGGTGTTTTATAACGGAGATATTACTGTTTGTAAAAACGTAATAAAAGCTTGTTACAACGGAGGAATTCGTGTTTTTGAGTTTACTAACCGGGGCGATTTTGCCTCGCTGGTTTTTGCCGAGTTAAACAAGTGGGCAATTGAAAATTTCCCCGAAATGATAATGGGAGTGGGTTCTGTAATCGATTCGGGCACCACATCGATGTACCTTGCTTTGGGCGCCAATTTTATTGTCTCTCCGGTTGTTGACGAAGAGATGGCAAAAGTTTGTAATCGGCGTAAAGTTGCATGGAGTCCCGGTTGTGGAACGGTAACAGAAATAAATAGAGCTCACGAACTGGGAGCAGAAGTGGTGAAAATATTCCCCGGCTCGTCGGTGGGAGGTCCCGATTTTGTTAAAGGAGTAAAAGGGCCAATGCCGTGGGCATCGATTATGCCAACCGGAGGTGTTTCGCCTACCGAAGAGAATTTAAGAGCTTGGTTCGAAGCCGGTGTTACCTGCGTGGGAATGGGGTCGCAACTTTTTCCTAAAGAGATTCTGGCAAGTGAAAATTATAATTATATTAGCGAAAAATGTTCTAACGCTATTTCAATAATAAAAAAGTATCAGAAATAATCAATTAACTTTAAATCATCTTTTATGTCAAGCCTAACAAAACCTGTCGGTAATTATCGTTTTCGAATTCTTGCCTTACTTTTCGCCGCCACTTCAATAAACTATTTCGACCGCAGTTTAATGGGGGTAATGTCGCCCGAACTTATCGAATGGTTTGGCTGGACCAAACAAGACTATTCGAACATTATTATTGCATTCCAGATTGCCTATGCCATCGGCCTGATTTCTATGGGAGGAATTATTGATAAGCTGGGGACTAAAAAGGGATATTTTATGTCGATTGGAATTTGGAGTATTTTTGGAATGCTTCACGCTACTATTAGTCGCGGGTTCAGTTTAATTGGGTTTATGGCTGCTCGTTTTGGATTAGGAATAGGAGAGTCAGGGAACTTTCCGGCTGCCATAAAAACTACCGCCGAATGGTTTCCGAAAAAAGAGAGGGCATTTGCAACAGGTATATTTAATGCGGCCACAAGTATTGGGGCAATTGCAGCTCCTTTTATTGTGGGCGCAATTGTATATTGGAGTGGCGGCGAACGCGGAAGTGGGGAACTCGTAAATTGGCAAATTCCGTTTTTAATTACAGGGGCACTTAGTGCAACATGGGTAATTATATGGCTGAAAATGTATAGAAAACCCGAAAAACATCCAAAGGTTTCAAAAGAAGAGTTGGAATATATTCTTAGCGATTCGGAAACCGAAACAGTTGAAAAATTGCCATGGAACAGAGTGCTTTTTAAAAAGCAAACCTGGGCTTTTTCGCTTGCTAAGGTTACCGATGCCGTTTGGTGGTTTTATCTTTTCTGGGGAGCTATATTTTTGGCCGATAAGTTTGGTGTAAAAATTAAAGATATGGGATTACCATTCCTGGTGATTTATCTGATTGCCGATTTGGGAAGTATTTTTGGCGGATGGCTTTCGGGAGCATTCATAAAAAAAGGCTGGACAATTAACAAGGCTCGTAAAATTACTCTTTTAATTTGTGCATTGCTTATTTTACCGGTAAGTTATGTTGCCATTACCGATAGTAAATGGGTGGCAGTATTTTTAATTGCACTTGGTGCTGCCGGTCATCAGGCATGGTCGTCGAATATTTTTACACTTGTGTCCGACGTTTTCCCGAAAAAAGCAACTGCCTCGGTGGTTGGAATTGGTGGAATGGTAGGTGCAGTTGCAGGTATTGTTAGTAATGTAATTCTTGGTTCGGTACTCGACAATGCAGACAATACAGGCTTTTTCTGGGCATTTATGGTTGCCGGTTCTGCCTATCTTGTAATTTTGATTTTAGTACATCTTATAATGCCAAAAATGACTCCGCTAGACGAGAACTTAAATCTTATTGAGTCGAAAGCATAAGCAAAAAATAGTTTTCTCAATGATTCGTCCCTGAATTTCCGGAAGATAAAAAAGGAGATAAAAATCATTCTTATATTTTTCGAAATAGTTTAATTTGTCGGCAAATTAAATCAAACAATTATGAATTTTAATCCGGCAAAAGCCATTCAAGATTTAAAGCAATTTGGCGAATTTGGAGGAGTTAATCCTTCAATCACCGACTCATCGACCTACACTTTTTTAGAAGGAGAAACCATGGAAGATACTTTTCATGGGCAGATGGAAGGCTGCTTTTTGTATTCACGCCACTGGAATCCGAGTAATAAATATCTGGCTGATGCACTTGCTGCAATGGAAAATACCGAATCGGCATGGATAACGGCGTCGGGAATGGCTGCTATTACCTGTGCGCTGTTGCAGCTTTGCCAATCGGGCGACCACATAATTACAAGTGTTACCACCTATGGCGGAACATACGCTTTTTTGAAAAACTGGCTTCCAAAATACAATATAGATGTGTCGTTTGTAAATATTACAAATCTGGAACAGGTAAAAAAAGCGATGCGTCCTAACACAAAAGTAATTTATACTGAAAGTGTTACCAATCCGCTTTTGCAGGTTTCAAATATTCCGGAGCTTAAAGAAATTGCAGAAAGTGGCGGTGCAAAACTAATGGTCGACAATACTTTTACTCCTATGATTTTGTCGCCGGCACGTTTAGGTGCCGACTTGGTTGTTTATAGTATGACCAAATTTATTAACGGGAAAAACGACTGTGTGGCCGGCGCTATTTGCGGCTCGAATGAGTTTGTAGCTCAACTCTCCGATGTAAACGACGGTACGGCAATGTTGCTGGGGCCGGTTCTCGACCCACTTCGCTCGTCGAGCATTTTAAAAAACCTGAATACACTTCATATTAGAATGAAGCAACATAGCAGGAATGCCATGTATCTTGCTGAGAAAATGGAAGAATACGAATTGAAAATAAACTATCCGGGATTACAAAAACACCCTCAGCACAAATTGCACACGAAACTAATGAACCCGGGTTTTGGTTACGGCGGAATGTTGGCAATCGATTTCGAAACAGAAAAGAAGGCAAATAGTATAATGCAGAAAATGCAGGAAGCAGGAGTGGGGTATCTTGCCGTTTCGTTGGGATATTTCCGTACGCTTTTCAGTAATTCTGGGAAAAGTACTTCGTCAGAAGTTCCTTTAGATGTTCAAAAAGAGATGGGACTTTCTGAAGGGTTAGTACGTTTTTCTGTCGGATTAGACAGCGATATTGAAGATACTTTCCGAACAATCATAAAATGTATCGAAGAATAAGTTTTATTCTGTTTGGCCTTTAAAATTTCTACGTGTTGCTACTCCCGAAATAGCCAAATATTCAGATAGATATAAAGTAAAGGAATTTGTCAGATTCTTTTAACTGTTTGATGAGATGTGGTTTATCTTAAAATATTAATAGGTATTTATCAACAATGCGTGTTTGATATGAATTTGTTTTGATAACTGAATATTTGCAAATCTGCTTCGTTTTTTTAGTTAAATTTGCATCTTACTAAAAACAGAACTTTTAAATGGCACTAAAACGAAAAAAGCCTGTAAATTCAAATAGGAAAAAGAAGAAAAGCAGAGTTGCTTTTTATAAAAACGAAAAGTTAAAATTTTTAATTGGAGTACTTATTTTATTAGTTGCTGCTTATCTTTTTATCGCATTTATTTCGTTTCTGTTTTCGGGTTCTGCCGACCAAAGCAAACTCGATATAAGCTGGTCTGACCTGTTCACAAAATCGGATATTAAGGTGGCAAACAAAGGTGGAAAAACCGGAGCAATGCTTTCGGAACTGATTATAAATAAAGGTTTTGGACTTGCATCGTTTCTGTTTGTTTATATGCTTGTGGTTACGGGTATTAAAGTGCTGGGGCGGCAATTCGTGAAATTTCGTAAAAACATAATTTACAGTTTTATTCTTCTTATTTGGTTGTCGGTTGCATTTGGTTTGCTGTTTTCGAAAACCAATGGCGGCTCGTCGTTATACATTGGCGGCCAGTACGGATTTGTAATGAGCGACTGGTTAAGTTCGTTAATTGGAGTTCCCGGTCTTGTTTTTTTGCTAATTATTACCGCCTTGGCAATTGTTACGGTTAGGTTCGAAAAGGCACACATAATAATGCGGGGATGGTTTAAAAAGAGAGATAAATCTGAAGACCCGGAAGGAGTTGTTTCCGGTGTTCATACTGAAGAAGAGGAGCTGATTGTTGACGATTCGATATCGAAAGTTATTGACGAGGACGATGTTGTTCGTGCCATTTTCGACCCCGATTCAGATGATAACGAAGAAGTCGATTCGTTGGAGGTTGAACGCACGGTGCAAAAAGAACCCATCGTTGAACCGGGTGACGATTTGGAATTAACCGTTCAGAAAAAGGTTGAAGAGGAGGAAGTTGAAGTGAAGACTCCGGAAGATATGCCCGATTACGACCCCACGTTAGATTTGTCGGGGTTTAACTTTCCTCCAATTGATTTGCTCGAGGACCATAAATCGGGTAATGCCGATGTAAGCAACGAAGAGCTGATTTCGAATAAAACTAAAATTGTTGAAACACTTCGGCACTATAAAATCGAAATCATTAAAATTAAAGCCACAATTGGGCCAACCATAACGTTATACGAAATTATTCCGGCTCCCGGAATTCGTATTTCGAAAATTAAAAACCTCGAAGACGATATTGCGCTGAGTTTGGCAGCACTTGGAATTCGTATTATCGCCCCAATTCCCGGGCGCGGAACCATTGGTATTGAAGTGCCAAATCAATATCCCGAAGTGGTCTCGATGCGCTCAATTATAAGTTCGAAGAAATTTCAGGAAACAACAGCCGAGCTGCCTGTGGCATTGGGTAAAACCATTTCGAATGAAACGTACCTGGTTGACCTTGCAAAAATGCCTCATATTTTAGTGGCAGGTGCAACGGGACAAGGGAAGTCGGTGGGAATAAATGTTATTATTACTTCGCTGCTTTATAAAAAACACCCTTCGCAGTTAAAGTTCGTTTTTATCGACCCTAAAAAAGTGGAGCTGAATTTATATTCGGTAATCGAAAAACATTATCTGGCAAAATTACCCGACGAAGAGGAACCGGTAATTACCGATATTCAAAAGGTGAAAAATACGCTGAATTCGTTAGGTGTTGAAATGGATAACCGCTATAATTTGTTACGAAAAGCACACGCCAGAAATTTAAAAGAGTACAATCAAAAGTTTATTCGCCGGCAATTAAACCCCGAAAATGGGCATAAGTTTCTACCTTACATAGTAGTTGTTATCGACGAATTTGCCGACTTAATAATGACTGCCGGAAAAGAGATAGAGTTGCCAATTGCACGAATAGCGCAGTTAGCAAGAGCAGTTGGAATGCATATGGTTATTGCAACTCAGCGTCCGTCGGTGCAAATTATTACCGGTGTTATTAAGGCAAACTTCCCGGCACGAATTGCTTTTAAAGTAGCATCGATGATTGACTCGCGAACTATTCTCGACCAATCGGGAGCGAACCAGTTAATTGGTAAAGGCGATATGTTAATATCGGCAAACAGCGAAGTTACACGTGTACAGTGTGCGTTTGTCGATACACCCGAAGTTGAACGGATTGTTTCGTTTATTTCGGAGCAGCGCGGATACCCAACAGCCTTCGAATTGCCCGAATATGTTGGCGAAGAAGAGGCCGGACCGGGCGAAGTAGACTTAAACAATAAAGATGAAATGTTTGACGACGCCGCGCGAATTGTGGTTCTGAATCAAATGGGGTCAACGTCAATGATTCAACGTAAATTTTCGATAGGATACAATCGTGCCGGAAGAATAATGGACCAGTTGGAGGCCGCAGGAGTAGTTGGTCCGAGCGAAGGATCGAAAGCGAGAAAAGTACTCATTCCTGACGAATATACTTTGGAACAGTTATTGAATACTTTAAGAAATTAATTTTAAAATAGGGAAATGAAAAGAATTGTATTACTGGTTATAATTGTACTTGCCACTGTAACTGTGTGGGCACAAAAGGATAAGAAGGCGAAGGAGATATTAGATAAAGTAAGTGAAAAGACACGTTCTTTTTCAACCATTTCGGCCGATTTCTCGTTTGCCATGAAAAATGTTGAAATGGATATTGACGAGAAAAACGAGGGTTCAATTATTGTTAAAGGTCAAAAATATAGAGTTACGTTACCCGATGCCGGCGTTTCTGTTTATTCCGACGGGAAAACAATTTGGAATTATATGAAAAATGGAAATCAGGTAACCATTACAAATGCCGATGACGAAGAGAGTGAATTAATGGATCCGTCGGCTCTTTTTACCATTTACGAAAGAGGTTTCGATTCGAAATATTTAGGTGAGAAAAAAAATGGCGGGAAAACGGTTTATCAAATCGATTTATTTCCAAATAGCGACGAATTCGATGTTTCGAAAATTACGTTGCTAATCGATAAATCCGCATCAATGATTCATTCGGCCAAACTTTTCGGAACCGACGGAAATTTATATGTTATTGAAGTTAAAAACCTCGTTCCCAACAAAAAAATTGCCGACTCTGAGTTTGTATTCGATGCCAGCAAATTTAATGATGTTGAGGTAATTGATTTACGCTAAAATGGCAAGCCTTCTGTAGTTTTTATGTAAGTTCTTATCGGTTAAAATTGTTGATTATTTGCGTACCCAAACCAAATAGTTTTTCTTCGCAATGTACCCCGGGATTATTCTTTGCCGTCCCTTAAAAGGGACGGCAAGGGATATTTCTGCACGAATAATAAATCTGTAGTAATTTATCCTTTGCCGTTGGCTTCAGCCAACGGATTATAGAATGATAAAAACAATTGGGCTTCAGCCCTTAACAATTTGTTCCTAAGAAAAATAGAATTTTGATAGTTTTAAGTGCCCATCTCTCTTTTTGTTTTTTTACCGTTCCAAGTTATTTTGCTTTAGCCATTAAACTTCTTTTTCTAAATTTAATGGCTAAAGCCAAAAGCAGTTCAATATTTGCTACCACCAGACTAAAGTCTGGTGTAATACTAAAATCCGCCCCTTAAAAGGGAC
>JALUZN010000132.1 GCA_027011835.1 Draconibacterium sp.
AAATCCAGATAAATATTTATAAATACTTGTAATAAATAAATATTTGTGTGTATATTAGCTGTCCTGAAAATATAGCATAGTATAGCACAGTGAAATGACTGCAAGTATTTCTCAATCGTTAAAAGAGAGGATTAGAAACTGGATTTTAGCAAAAATTCAGGACGGGAAGTGGCTTCCCGGCGAAAAGATTTCGTCGATAAATCAAATTGCATTAGAATTTGATGCAAGTCGCGAAACTGTTCGGTTGAGTCTGGAGAATCTTGTTCAGCGAGGAGTTTTGGTGCCGAAACAGGGGATGGGCTATTTTGTTGCTTCGCAGAGTGGAATAAACTTGCGGGTTGCACTTCTTTGTAAAATAGATGGCGTATATGTAAAGCCAATTTATCAGGGGTTGGTTGATGAAAGCGGAGAGAATATCTCCATTCAAATTAACGAAATACGCCAGCCGAAAAAAGCGTTAACTGCACTGCTCGAAGATTTTATTACCCGCCAGGCCATCGACCGCATTCTTGTTATTCCCGAGCCGGGGAAAGAGGAAGAAACTGACGCTTTTCTGCGACCCTTTAAACGTCGTATTCAAATAGGCTGGATTGATAAAGCCCCTGCAAAAACAAAAGACCCCGTGTTTTTGTGCGATTATAAAACGTGTGTTAATATTGTTGTCGACAATTACCGGACTACCAATATCGAACAGGTGTATTACTATTCTCGAAATCCGGAAGACCATTCGGTATTCACAACCATGCGCAAAACATTCAGGAAGGCAATCTCTAAAAACAGTAATTCAAATCTTGTTATTTCCGACTGGCAACATTTGTTGTCGATAATTAATAGGCAAAACAAGCCGATTGGAATTTTGGCTGAGTCGGATATTGAGGCTATATTTTTGCTTTCGCGATTAAAATCTAATAACATAAAAATTCCTCAGCAGGTTTCAATAATAAGTTGCGATAATTCGGAAATTACAGAGCTCGTAACACCAACAATAACTTCAGTCGATCCCGGATTTATTGAGGTAGGCAGAAAAGTAAGAAACTGGATTAACGGTGAAGTGGAAAATAGTACCCCAATAAAATTTTACTCGACACCGATTTTAATAAAAAAAGAGAGTTCAATATAAATTTTAGTTATAGGGTTATGCAACAATCAACAACATATCGAATAAAAGATGTAAAGTATTTAATCATTATTTTTATTTCACTGAATCTGTTTTCGTGTACTACCCAGCCGATAAAAAATGCAAGCAACGATATTGTTATTGAGAATGCCGGAATGAAGCTTGTAATTAGCAGCGAAGGCCGGGCAAAAAGTCTGATTGACAAATCGGCTGGCGAGGAGTGTTTAATGCAGGGTGTAAAAATACCCGCATTTACATTGATGCAAAAACGCCCTTACGACAACGAAGTACAATTGGCATACCCGGCAAAACAAAGAACATTTGCTGCCGACACGGTTTACCGTCAGGGCGATAATTTAATTGTTGGTTTCGAATTGACCGATTACGAAGCGGTAATAGGGGTAAATATTACTGAGGATTATATTGGGTTCACTCTAAAAAAACTGCAGTACCATATGGCAAAGTTTGGTGTAAAGCGCCGTACCGAAGTTGACGGTTTTACGCTTTTGCAATTGCCGGTAAAAAACCGGGGGCATTTTGGCGAACTGCTAAATGTGGTTTGGGACAAAAATACAGCAGTTAATTTGCTTGCCATCGATTCGTATGCACAAATTGATGCCGATGTGCGCAATGGATATAAAATACTGAAAGCAGGAGGAATTGCCGGTGTTAAAGTGGAGGGCGTTGGTGCCGCACTTATTACAGCACCCACAAACAAATTACTCGATAAAATCGACCGGGTTGAACGCGATTTTAATCTTCCTCTTGGTGTAAAAAGTCGTAGAAGCAAAGAGTATAAAAATTCTTATTACGAACTTAGAAATGTTACGGTAAAAAACATTGACGAACATATAAAGTATGCAAAGCAAGCCGGATTCAGGCAGATGGTAATTTATTACACCGATTTTGCTCCGAGTGTGGGACATTTTAAATGGAGTCCCAAATACCCGAACGGGATGAAAGATTTAAAAGAAATTGCAAAAAAAATAGAAGCCGCCGGAATGATTATGGGCTTCCATATTCATTATAATAAAGCCAATATTAAAGATTCGTACGTAACACCAGTTCCCGACAACCGACTAAACTTAAGAACTATTTTTACACTTCGTACCGATCTTAAAAAAGGGCAAACAACCATTACTGTCGAGGAAAATCCGAAAGGAACTACTCTTGAAAATGGCCGGCGGATTCTTAAAATTGGGAAAGAGTTGGTGTCGTTCGAAAATTATACAACAACGCCTCCCTATCAGTTTCTAAATTGCAAAAGAGCGATTTTAAATACTACGGAGGTAAATCGGGAGTCGGGCGATTTAATAGGACTGCTCGACGTAGATACCTGGCCGATATTTGTAAGGTTTAACCAGAAAACCGACATTCAGCAAGAGGTTGCCGCAAGGTTGGCGAACATTATTAAAGAAACAGGAATAAAATTTATCTATTACGATGGTGCAGAAGATGTTCCTGAACCATATTGGTACAATGTTTCGAAAGCTCAGCTCGATGTTTACAATGCTCTCGAAACAAAATCGATATTTGCTGAGGGAGCACTGAAATCGCACTTTAGTTGGCACATTCTTACCCGTGGAAATGCATTCGATACTTTTGCTCCGGAGGTAATAAAAGAGGCCACACGCAAACATCCTCAAGCCGAAATGGAGTTAGTCTCAAACGATTTTACCTCCATCGATTTCGGGTGGATAAAATACACACCTCCATCGGATAAAACCATTGGAATTCAGCCCGATATGCTTGGATTTGTAACAAGCAGAGCTGCCGGTTGGAACTCCATAATTTCGTTGCTTGGCAAACTCGAGAATTTTAAAAATCATCCGCGAACAAAAGATAATCTCGAAGTGGTTCGCCGGTGGGAAGAGGCACGTGTAAATGGCTTTTTAACTAACGAGATACGGGAACAACTCAAATCTCATTTCCAGGAACATACACTGTTAATAAACGAGAAAGGAGAGTTTGAGCTTCAACCATACGAGCAAATTAAAAATGTAGCCGGAGGAGATAAAAATATCCGCGCATTTATTTTTGAAAGAAATAATAAAACCTGGGTGGTGTATTGGCACACGTCGGGAAGTGGCAGATTGGAATTGCCGGTTAATGCAAAAGATATTACGCTCTATAAAGAGTTGGGCAGGGAAATTCCTGTAAATAGCAAGGAAGGTAAAGTTGTTCTGCCTGTAAACGATCGCCGTTATATCGAGTTTAATTTGCCTCGAAATGAGGTAATAAAACGAATGGAAGAAACAAAATTGTTATAGAAAATAGTAATTAAATAACTTTTATTATGAAACGAAGGAAATTTATTGAAAATAGCACAAAAGTTGTTGCGGCAACAACTGTGCTTCCGCTAAACTCAATGGCGAAAAATAGTGTAAGCGCAAGAGCAGAACAAAAGCTGAAAGTTGTATTGGTTGGTACCGGAAGTCGTGGAAGCTCGGCTTGGGGAAGGAGTTTGCTGGAAGGGTATAGCAAGTGGGTTGAAATGGTTGGCTTGTGCGATATTAACCATAAACGTGCCGAGTATGCCAAAAAGTATAT
This sequence comes from Draconibacterium sp., assembly GCA_027011835.1. Taxonomy (GTDB): domain Bacteria; phylum Bacteroidota; class Bacteroidia; order Bacteroidales; family Prolixibacteraceae; genus Draconibacterium. Next base: position 3,668 of record JALUZN010000132.1, read on the forward strand.
GGGGGCTGAAAATGCGAAAACTTACGAGGCAAAAGATTTCGATCTAATGATTAAAGAGACTCAGCCCGATGTGGTAATTGTTACCACCACCGACCATTTTCATGTCGATTATATTGTTCGGGCAATGGAACTGGGTGTCGATGTAATTTCAGAAAAACCAATAGCAACCGAAGTTGAACAGTGCCAACGTATTTTAGACACCGAATTTAAAACCGGAAGAAAAGTAACTGTCGGGTTCAATATGCGGTTTATGAATATGTCGCCCGAAATTAAGCGGGTACTCGATTCAGGAGAGTTAGGTAAGATTATCTCGGTCGATTTTCAGGAGTACCTCGATTTAGACCACGGCTCGTCGTATTTTCGCAGATGGCACGGTAAAATTAAATATTCAGGTTCGTTGCTGGTACACAAAGCATCGCACCATTTCGACCTTGTGAACTGGTACCTCGGTGCCGACCCGGTTGAAGTTCAGGCAATGGGAAAAGTAGCTTATTACGGAAAAAATCACTCGTTCAGAGGTCGCAACTGCCGCAGTTGTGCTTTTACCGATAAATGCAAGATGTATTGGGACATCACAAAAAGCGAACGAATGATGGACTTGTATGTGAAGTGCGAAGATGTTGACGGATATTTCCGCGATGGTTGCGTTTGGGACAACGATATTGATACGTACGACGTTACAACAACACAGGTTGTTTACGATAATGGAACATTACTTACCTACACGCAAAACACAAACCTTGCCTACGAAGGACAGTACATCAGTTTTACCGGAGAAAACGGAAGAATGGATGTGAGATTGTACAACCGCCAACCCTGGGAAGAGCCGGCACCCATTGAAATTCGCATTTCGAAAGACACAAAAACGACGAAGCTTTATACCATCGATAACGATAAAGGAAATCATGGAGGAGCCGATAAAAAGGTAAAAGATTTAATTTTCGATCCTGAAAAGAAAGATAATCTTCGCCAGCGGGCAGGAAGTCGCGCCGGAGTTATGGCAAGTTTAATTGGTATTGCTGCACGCCAGTCGATTGAAACAGGTGAAAAAGTAGAAATAAAAGATTTGGTGGAATTTCCAACCACCTGGCAAGGATAATTTAAAACGATGATTACTTGTTCTGATTGAATATCAGGAATAAGTAAAATCCTATACTAACTAACTATCTAACAACCATAAGGCAGGAATAAAGGTTAGCGCAAGGTAACCTTTTACCTGTCTTTTTTATAAAGTTGTTTAAACAACTTCTATAAAAAAAGTCCACGTTTCAATCTCTTTTCCGAATTAAAAAACCGGATTAAAAATGAATCAATTTTCGAAAAAAAGAATAAACTGTTTTATTGCTTTTCTTTTGCTGTTTCTTTTTGCATGCAGTACAAACAAGAATAGCAATAAACCGGAAAATCATCCGGTAAAAAAAGTTGCAAATAAAGAAAAGCAGTTAAACGACCTCAAAAGAATTGTTGAACTTTTACCTCCCGATAATACTAAAAGCGGACACGTGTCGTTTTTAGATACTACGTTTACCGATTGGTTAAAAAGAACAGGCGAATTACCTCCCGATTTCGATACTATGCCTTCCATTCCGTTTTTACCAAATCCTTTAATTCTCGATGAGGGTCGAACAAATATCCGCATTGAAAATAAAAAACAGTGGGAACAAAAACGAAAGTGGATGAGAGAGAAACTGGCTTACTATATTACGGGTACTTGTCCACCAAAACCAACAAATTTAAAGGCCGAAATAATAAGCGAAAAAAAAGATGGTCGGGTAACTTTACGCTTGGTACGGCTGTCTTTTGGGCCAGGTCATAAAGCAACACTCACACTCGAATTAATGATTCCGCCCGGCGACGGCCCGTTTCCTGTTTTTCTAACGCAATGGAATCATCGTGAGTGGGCGCAGGTTGCCGTTCGCAGAGGTTATGCCGGATGTATTTATGCCGGTTCCGACGATAAAGACGATACCGAAAAGTATGCCGAAATCTGGGCAGGGAAATACGATTTTAGCCGACTGATGCGGCGTGCTTATGGAGCATCGCGGGCGGTCGATTATTTATACACACTCCCTTTTGTCGATAAAAATAAAATAGCCTTAACCGGTCATTCACGAAACGGAAAACAGTCGTTAATGGCAGCTGCTTTCGACGAGCGAATTGCTGCTGTAATACCAAGTAGCGGCGGAACAGGAGCCGAAATTCCCTGGCGGTATTGTTCTCATAAATACGATGTTGAAGATATTGCCCTGTTAACTTGCGCCCGCCCATCGTGGTTTCATCCGCGATTACGTTTTTTTATAGGGCGCGAGAATAAACTTCCTGTCGACCAAAACCTGTTTATGGCGCTGGTTGCTCCGCGTGGGCTTATGCTCAGCACATCAATAAACGAGCGGGGATCGAATCCGTGGGGAGCCGAGCAGGCATTTCTCTCGGCACAAAAAGTTTACGATTTTTTAGGCGCAAAAGACAATATTGCAATCAGGTTACGACACGGGAAACACTCGGTTCGTGCACAGGATATGGAAGATTACATCGATTTTTTTGATTTCGTTTTTGGACGAAGCAGCGAGAAACCTCAAAACAAATTGTACTTCTCGTACTCTTTCGGTAATTGGTGTAAACTTAGCGGCGAAAAAGTAAATCTTCAAAATTATCCGGCAAGAAATACCGGCGATTTACTTCTTGATGATAACAGTAAAACAATCAATTCGGTTGACGGTTGGGAGGCGAAAAAGCCACAAATAAAAAAGAATATTCGATGGGTTTTAGGTGACCAACCACCCGGAGTTACGAATTTTGGCCCCCGCAATTTTAAAGTAAAAGGATTTGGCGAAGAAAGTTTTGGAAACATTATTCCACGACCCGTTGAAACGGATAAAATGGGATGTGTTGAATTTAGCCCGTATCATGGATTTGGCGATCAGCTTTTTGGCTCCCTCTACTATCCTAAAAAGAAAATTGAAACTTTGGAAAAAGGAAAACTTCCGGTAGTTATTTATTTGCACGAGTACGATTTTAACCAAGGATTTTCATCGATGACATTCGACCACGAAATACAATCTTTTTTCGAGAAGATGGTTGCGCAGGGATTTGCTGTTTTTGCATACGATATGATTGGGTTTGGAAATAGAAACGAAGAGGGAACCCGGTTTTATGAACGCTATCCACACTGGTCGAAAATGGGAAAATCGGTGGCAGATCTTAAAGGAGCTGTCGATGCGTTAACTCATTACGATTTAATCGATAGCTCGAAAATATTTGTTGTGGGATATTCTTACGGAGCAACTGTTGCTCTGTATGGTGCTGCCACCGATAAGCGAATTGCAGGTGTGGTAAGTGTTGCCGGATTTACTCCGCTACGCCTTGCCACAGCCGACAAAGGAATGGAAGGGGTACAAATGTATTCGCACCTGAACAGCGGACAATTACCACGTTTAGGATTTTTTGTGGGGAACGAAGCAAAAATTCCGGCCGATTTTAACGAAGTGCTGGCTTGTATTGCTCCACGACCACTTTTAGTAATTGCTCCGAAAATGGATAAGGATGCCAGTAATTCAGATGTTCAGAACTGTGTAAAACAGGTGAAAAAAGTGTACCAACTCTACAATAAACAAAATAATATTGAGATGTTTTTGCCCAACGACTACAATCGATTTTCGTATCCGATGCGCGATAAAACATACGAGTGGGCCGCTGCACAATTAAGAAAATAATCGTTTAAAACGAAAGCAGATAAGTAAAAAGAGGGTATTATTGTGCTAAAACAGAAATTAAATATAAAACGAAAAGAAGTGTTATGAAAAAAAATCATTCTTTATCTCGAAGAAATTTTGTCGGTAAATTGGCTGCAAGTACTTTGGGAGCAGCAATTTCTGTAGATTCTTTCGCATTAACAAGTAACAAATTTGATCTTTTTGATAATTTAAAGAGACCATCAAACGGCAAGAAAGTTCGTATAGGAATTGTAGGAGGTGGTTTTGGAGCTAATTTTTATTGGCACGAACATCCCGATTGTATTGTTGCCGCAGTAACCGATCTTGAACCCAAACGTCGGAAAAAACTCCAACAAGTGTACAAGTGCGATAATGTTTACAATTCGATGGAAGAGATGTTACGAAAAGCTAAGGATCTCGATGCAGTTGGGATTTTTACTGAAGCACCAAATCATTTCCGCCACAGTGTTGCAGCGTTAAAAGCAGGCAAACATGTAATATGCGCTGTTCCTACCGCACTCTCTTTGGAGGATAATAATGAATTGGTTAATATTGTTAAAGAGACTGGTTTAATATATATGATGGCAGAAACCAGTTACTGGCAACAAAGTACTATTTCGGCTCGTAAATTTTTTAAGAATGGAGAATTTGGAGATTTAATTCACGTCGATTCTATGTATCAGCATCCCGGACTTAGTATGCTGGGTTACCGAAATGGAAAAAAAACGTGGCGCTACGGACTTCCGCCAATGCTCTATCCCACACACTGTACAGCGCATTATGTTGGTGTAACCGGTGGCCGTTTAACCGAAGTTGTTTGTCATGGTTGGGGCAACGATCAGCCATTTTTAAAAGATAACATTTATAATAATCCTTTTTCGAACCAAACAGCAATGTTTAAAACTGAAAATGGAAAGCCATTTAATGTAAGACGTTGGGATGATGGCGCTTTTAATGGAGCAGAACGAGCCGAATGGATTGGTGAAAAGATGAGCTTTTATGGACATACTCCCAACGGGCAGGGACCAATTATTATACGGGGCGGAAATGCAACAGAGAAAGATGATGGTGGTTTTATTCGAACGCATAACGAAAAAATTGAGTACCAACAACCTGAATGGTATCTTACCGACATGCTTCCTAAACCATTACAGCACAAAAGCGGACATGAAGGATCGCATACTTTTATAACACACGAATTTATCGATTCAATTGTTAGAAACCGAAAACCTGCTGTTGACATATACGAATCAGTCGCTTATACTGTTCCTGGTATTGTTGCACACCAATCGGCACTAAAAGGTGGCGAGTTATTAAAGATTCCTAATTTCGATCCAAGTTAATTGTAACCTGAATCGAGAAGTGATTTTATTCAAAAATACAAGTAAGATATTTGGCGCATCTTTTTGTCAGAAAATAGATGGAACCAAGAAGAAATGAAACTTTAACCCATTTGAAAATGAGAAAATTAGCCTATTTGTTTGTTTTGTTAACTACTGTTTTATCGTGTAATACCGATTCTGAAATTGTTGTTGCACTACCTTCTGAGATTTATTGCAACGACTTCTCTGCAATGTCAATCTATTTCAAAAATCTAATAGGGAATAATAATCCGGAAGCTTATACATTTAAAGTAACCCCCAATTTGGGCAAACAAGATTCGGTAAAATATACCTTTCCTATTCACCAAACAAAATCAGAGAAATACAGTTTGAATGTTTCAGTTTTCAATAAATCGGGTAAAAAAGTGGGGAGCAAGTCAACCACAGTTTTTTATACAAAACTCAAAAAAATACCTGTCGATACAATAAATATCTTGTTGACAGGAAATAGCTTAACCAATGCCGGATATTTTGCGGGCAGGGTAAAATCAATTTTTGTCGATACTTTAAATTTCCCGGTTAAATTTTTAGGAACAAAAAAGTCGAACGGTGGAACTCACGAAGGATATGGAGGGAAAACCTGGAAGTGGTTTACCCAAAATATTGAGAGTCCTTTTGTATTTAATCTCTCGGAAAATGATACAACACTAAATTTTAAAAATTATTTTGAGAATGTGGTTCAAGCAAAACCCGATTTTGTTGTTGTTGAATTGGGTATTAACGACTGTTTTAGAGCCGACACAAGTTCTGTTGTTGCTATCGATTCTACTATTGATGAGATGTTAAAATATACAACAGTCTATTTGAAAAGTTTAATCGATTATAAAAACGACATAAAAATTGGGGTCTGCCTGGTGCCGGCGCCAAATAGTCACAGCTCGGGTTTTACAGCTAATTATAAGGGTAAATATACGCAAACCGGGTGGACAAAAATTCAGAGACGGGTAAATGAAAGATACACCCGTTTTTTCAATGAAAATTTTAAGCAGAACTGCTCGTTAATTCCACTGCATATAAACATTGATACGCAAAATGCTTTCCCGGCCGACAATGGAGTTCATCCAAAACCCATTGGTTATTACCAGCTTGCATCAACTATTTTTAGTTGGTTATTCTATAAAATAGAAGACGAAACGTGGCAGCAATAGTTTTGTAGTTACTATTTCGTGTCGTAAGAAATCGGGTTCTGTTGGGAAATGGGTATATAACCTAAATCGATACTGATTGGGTATGTTATTTCGAATGTAAATGAAAATATTTATATTTGAATTATGTAAGATGTATTCAACCCATTAAGCTTTTCGGCCTAATGGACAAAAAGGAGGCTATAAAGTTTGCTACGCCTTATATTTATTAGCTTTGCAGCAAATCAAAGGTTATGAATAAAAAAATGCTTTTATTGTGGTAGCACAATTCTCAAAAAGAATGGCATAAGAAAAGGGAAACAGAAATATAAATGTCAGGCTTGTGGGAAACAGTTTTTAGGAGGAGTTCGTAGAAACTCAAAGCAAATATGGTTGGAATATATTGAAGGTAAACAGACCTATTCTCAACTTGCAAAAAAGTATAACTGTAGCCCAAAAACTATCCAAAGAGAGATTGATTCTTCAGGGCAAGAATCCATCACAAAATTACCTAGAAAAGTTATTGTTTTGATGGACACCTCATACTGGGGAACCAAATTTGGAGTGATGCTTTTTAAGGACTCTATTACGAGAGAAAATCTATTAAAATATTACGTCAAATATGAGACAAACAAGCTTTATAAAAAGGGGATTGCAGAATTGAAAAATATGGGATTTGAGATTCTTGCAATAGTTTGCGATGGAAGAAAAGGTTTACTAACATCGTTTAAGAATATACCCGTTCAGATGTGTCAATTTCATCAATCAGCTATAGTAAGAAGATATATTACAAAGAATCCTAGAATGCCTGCTGCTATTGAGCTTAAAGAAATTGTTGAATTAATGACACATACAGATAAAGAGTCATTTGAAGGAGCGTTATTAATATGGCATAATAAATGGAAAAAATTTTTGGATGAAAGATCAATAAATGAAGAAACAGGAAAATCTTTCTATACACACAAGAGGCTAAGAAGTGCATACAGAAGTCTAAAAACAAACTTGCCTTGGCTCTTTACTTGGTACGATAATATCGAGTTGAATATTCCAAATACTACTAATATGTTAGAAGGACATTTCTCTGATTTGAAGAATAAATTAAGAAATCACAATGGACTTTCGCTAACGCGAAAAAAGAAATTTATTGATGGGTTTTTGAAGGCATAGAACCTCTAAAAATATCATAAAAAAAGGAGCTCAAAAAGAACTCCTAATTATGACATTTTTGTCGGTTATCAAACTATCCCTGGTGAGTTGCTCCCCAGCAGAGCTCATTTCCGTTTTGTCTGATTTTGTAAAGATAATTATACTCTATCTCACTGTCAAATATCGTTAATAAATACAGCCTCCTTTTTGTCCACATGAGCAGATGTACTTAAAATTAGCCTCCTTTTTGTCCATTACACC
>JALUZN010000133.1 GCA_027011835.1 Draconibacterium sp.
GGCATCAACCGTTGGAACTCATTTCGATGAAGGTACTCCGGATAGTAACGACCCCTGGAAACGAATCAGTTGCCGGCCCGATTTTATGTTGCTCCTCTATCCGGTAATTACTTTTAAAGAGGAGTTTGGTCACATGGGGTCGCGTGAAAATCTGATTGGTATGGTTAACGACTGGAAACTTGTAAAATATTATTCGAATGAGTTACAGGTAACACCACGTACGCCTCCAACATTTTTAGTGCTTGCCGATAACGATAAAAGTGTACCACCGCGTAACTCGGTTGAATTTTACTTACAATTAAAAAAGAACAATGTACCGGCAGAGATGCATATTTTTGCTGAAGGGGGGCACGGATTTGGTATTCGTAAAAATAACCTGCCTGCCGACAACTGGCCAAACCTTTTTTACGACTGGCTAAAAGCAATGAAAATTGTTGAAGAGAAATAATCAGAATTAGTATGAAAATATATCTTTTGTTACTAGTATCTGTTTTGTTTTTATCCGAAATAACTGCACAAGATAAAGTTTTAAAAGTCTGGCCCGGCGGTGCACCCAACGAAAACGGAATAACAAAACCCGAAGAAACTTTTAACGGAACTCATGTACGATATGTTTCGGAAGCAGTGATGACTGTTTATCTTCCTCCGAAGGAGAAAAATACCGGAGTGGCAATAGTAATTTGTCCCGGTGGTGGATATGGTTTCGAAGCGATGGATTACGAAGGATACGATATTGCAAAATGGCTGAATACCTTGGGAATTGCAGGAATTGTTTTAAAATATAGGTTGCCAAATGGTCACCCCGAAGTTCCGTTAAGCGATGGTAAACAGGCAATTCGAATTGTTAGAGAAAATGCAATAGCGTGGAATATTAATCCTGAGAAAGTTGGGATTGCCGGTTTTTCAGCAGGGGGACATTTGGCCTCGGCAGTTGGAACGCATTTCGATTACGGCAATAAAAACAGTTCGAATAAAACCATGCAATTTAGTAGTCGTCCCAATTTTATGCTGTTGCTTTACCCCGTTATTTCGTTGAAAGAGGAATTCGGACACATGGGAACAAGAATAAATTTAATTGGTAAAACAAACGATTGGGAATTGGTTGAAAAATACTCAAATGAATTGCAGGTAACACCTGAAACTCCGCCGGCTTTTATTACTGTTGCCAACGACGACCAGATTGTAGCACCTCGAAATTCTGTTGAGTTTTACCTGCAATTAAAAAAGAACCATGTACCTGCCGAATTACATGTGTTTGCCGAAGGACTTCACGGTTTCTTTCTTAAAAAAGACAATCTGCCTGTGCGCCAGTGGCCAACCCTTTTTTACGACTGGTTAAAAGCAATGAAAATAGTTGAGAAGTAATGAAAACAAATCCTGTTGAAGTATTAAAATACTGTCCCAAATGTGGTTCTGAAAATTTTATAAAAGAGGGCAGTCGCTCGTTAAAATGCTCGGACTGTGGGTTTCATTTTTTTATTAATTCTGCCGCAGCGGTGGCTGCACTTGTTGTAAACAACGAAGGAAAATTAATGTTGGTAACGCGCGGTGTAGAACCAAATTACGGAAAGCTGGATTTGCCGGGCGGTTTTATCGACCCCGGCGAAACAGCCGAAAATGCAGTAAAACGCGAACTCGCCGAAGAACTGGGATTGAAAGTGAGGTCGTTAAAATACATTGGCTCGGCACCCAATGAATATGTTTTTTCCGAATTTACTGTTTATACGCTCGACATGGCTTTTTTGGTAGTTCCCGAAACAACAGAAGGATTAAAGCCCATGGACGATATTAAAGACTTTCGGTTTTATGCTGAAGAGGAGTTGGATTTCCGCGATATTCCCGCTCCTTCAATTAAACAATTTGTAAAAAATTATTTTGGGAAATGAGTACAATACAGGACAGATTAACTGCTCTTCGCAGCGAGATGAAACGGCAAAATATTGATGCCTGGTATATTTCTGGAACCGACCCCCACAGTAGCGAATACTTGCCGGCGAGGTGGCAAACGCGTGCATTTATTTCCGGATTTACCGGTTCGTATGGCTTAGTAGTAGTAACAAATACCGATGCCGCTTTATGTACCGATTCGCGCTATTTTATTCAGGCTGAACAACAGGTGAAAGGAACCGGAATTACCATGAACAAATTGCGTGTGCACGGTTCGGTTTCGCCCGAGAGTTGGTTGTTGGAAAAACTGCCCGCAGGAAGTAACGTCGGAATCGATGCTGATTCGGTTTCTGTTTCAGTCTTCGAAAACCTGCAAAAAAAATTAGCAGAGAAAAATATTAATTTGGTTGCTGCACCCGATTTGCTCGATATAATTTGGAGCGACCGTCCTGCACAATCGCCCAATAAAATTTTTGAACTGGAACTGAAATTTGCCGGTTTATCGCGAAAAGAGAAACAGGAACAGGTAGTTGCCGCTCTTAATGAAATGGGTGCCGATTACCATGTGGTTTCGATGCTCGACGAACTGGCGTGGCTTTTAAATTTGCGTGGCTCCGATATCGATTATAATCCGGTTTTTACCGGTTTTGGGTTAATAGGAAAAGACGAAAATTACCTGTTTACCGATAGCCAAAAGTTGCCCACCGGGCTGGTGCAAAAACTACAAACCGAAGGTGTGGTTGTAAAACCATATTCAGCGTTTTACTCGTTTTTAAGCGAAGTGAAAAATAAAACGTTTTATTTCGATAAATCAACTACAAACTATTCAACCTACAAAGCATTAAAATCGAATAATAAAATTCTAAATGGCACTTCGGTTATTGCAAAACTAAAGGCAATAAAAAACAGTGTTGAAATTGATGGTTTTAGAAATGCAATGGTTCGCGACGGCGTTGCAATGGTTGAGTTGCACGCCTGGCTAAAGGAAAATGTTTCTAAAAACAAGATTTCAGAGTTCGATGTGGGGCAGCAACTTAAGTCATTTCGTGCAGAAAAGGCCCATTTTGTGGGCGAAAGTTTTCCCCCGATTGTCGGGTATAAAGAGCATGGTGCTATTGTTCATTTGTCGGTGGGGAAAGATGATGCTTTGCCAATTGAACCGGAAGGAATTTTGCTCTTCGATTCGGGTGCCCAGTATTTCGACGGAACGACAGATATAACCAGAACGGTTGCTCTTGGTAAAGTTACCGACCTCCAAAAGAGAGATTATACCTTGGTGTTGAAGGGAATGATTGCACTGGCAAAAGCAAAATTTCCTGCCGGAACAAAGGGATGTCATATTGATATTCTTGCACGGAAACCACTCTGGGAGGCAGGATTAAATTATGGTCACGGAACGGGGCATGGAGTGGGGCATTTTTTAAATGTCCACGAGGGACCAATGTCTATTCGTCAGGATTATAACGAAACGACGATTGCTCCAGGTATGGTAACGTCAAACGAACCTGCTTTTTATCGCGAAGGTGAATACGGAATAAGAACGGAAAATTTAATGCTGTGTGTGGAACTCGAAGAGAGTGAATTCGGTAAATTTCTGGGGTTCGAAACGTTAACGCTGTGCCCCATCGATACCACTTTAATTCAACTTAATTTATTAGACGAGAATGAAAAGGAGTGGCTTAACAGCTATCATAAAAAGGTTTCGGAAAAGTTAATGCCGCTGTTGCCACATAAGTTACACGGGTTTTTAGCAGAATTGACAAAAGAGATATAATTCTATTCAACTACTTTTTTTCGTAGGTGCAAAAAGAATTAAAATATTGATGAAATATGCAGCTATAATTGTGCTGTTTCCTACTGTTTCGTTGTAATAGCTGTTTATTATTTTCCCTGCAAGAGCAATTAACCCGCCAACAATAATTGCTGCAACCACACGCTTTTTATTTGTTTTTATATGTAGTAATCCGGCAAGAGTTGGTATTACAAAAGCACCAGAGAAAAAGGCAAGAGCAAACAGCAACGATTGAATAACAGATGTAACAAATAGTGCAATAACAATACTTAAAACTCCCATTATTACTATTATAACTCGCGTTTTTTTCATCGAGTTCGAACCTTTTAGATTTCCCGATACGAGTTCATTTATAATCATCGACGAGGTTAATAGAGTTGTGTCGGCCGACGACATTACCGCCGACAGCAGTGCGGCAATAAAAAGTCCGTAAGCCCAGCCGGGAAGTAAATGTTCGGCAAAAGAGATAATTCCGGTTCCATCGGTTTGTTGCGAAACAATGCCTAGATAGGTGAGTGCGAATGAAACTGGAATTAAAATCAAAGCAACTGTTAATATACTTCGCATTGCTGTTTTTTCATTTTTTGCACAAAAAAGGCGCGAGTAAATATCGGGGCCTACCACAAAAGTTACCGAGTAGGTGAGGAGCAGAACAAGTAAATCGAAAGCAGTAAACGAGGAATTAAAGAGTGCATGAAAAGAAAAACTTTCGAAACTCGCTGTAGGAATTCTTTGCAACGAAAAGAAAATTAATGCAGTCAGTCCGGTAATAATTAATACCGCTTGCAAAGCATCGGTTTTTAAAATACTCAGCTGTCCACCCAGTAAAGTGTAAATAATAAATACAATGCCCGATACAATTGCAGCACTGTTGTAATCGATAAAACCCAAACCGCTGATGATTTTTGCCGCCGCAATAATTTGTGCTGCAATAATTCCGAGCCAGGCCACGGGAATAATTGCCGACGAAATGGTTTCAGCTTTTTTCCCGTAAAACAAACCAAGCATTTCGGGAAGTGTGTAGTTGCCAAAACGGTTTACTCTTTTCGAAAGTGGAATTAAAAAAGCCAACCCCACAGCAGCCGAAAAAAGAAACCACAAAGCTGCCCAGCCAATTTCGCGACTCAACTCAATGGTTCCCAATATTGCCGAACCTCCCAAGATAGTTGCCAATAAACTGCCCGAAACGGGAATTAATCCGGCTTTTTTCCCCGCAACATAATAATCGCCCGGCGACTTAATTTTAAAAGCCGAATAGACTCCTATTGCTAAAACAGCCGTAAAATAGATTGCTATTGTAATTTCTATCTCCATTTTCTACTGTGGCAAATATCGGAAAATAAAGGCGATAATTTATACCTAAAAAGTCTTTCTTATTAATGGAAGTTACATATCTGGAGAATATTTTCAATTTAGTTTTAGATTATGAGACTATTGGATTGTTAGATTGTTAGATTGTTAGATTACTAGATACTAGATACTAGATACTAGATACTAGATACTAGATACTAGATACTAGACACTAGATTGCTAGACATAAGCTACACGGCAGAAAATACACTGCTGAATGACAGTATATTTGATGTTATTGGCGTTTAGTCTTCTCAAAAATCCTTTTTAGTATTAAACAATTTCGCATAAATTTCAGCTTCAAATAAAATTGTATCTTTAACGAAATAAAAAATAAAACAGATCATTCATGATAAAAGAATTCACACACAGGAGCATGATTTAGTTAAAGTACTAGTTCTTGCCTTGTGTCTTGGTTCTTGTATCTTGGTTTTAATTTTAAACTCATGAAACGAAGAGCTTTTATTAAAAATACAGGTTTTGTCGCTGCCGGCGTAGGTCTTTCAGGAACAATTTCAGCATCAAATTTTCCGGCAGTAAGTAAAAATAAGTTGCCTCGGTGGAGGGGGTTTAATCTGCTAGATTATTTTGTTGCCACATCGAAAGACGGAACTTTTGACTCGACTGAAGACGATTTTAAGTGGATGGCTGAGTGGGGGTTCGATTTTGTGAGATTGCCGATGGCGTATCCGCGTTATATAAAATTCGATCCGACAAAAAACATTACGCCCGACGACGTGTACAATATTAATGAGGAAGAGGTTGACAGGGTGCAGTCGTTGGTTGAAAAAGCCAATAAACACGGAATTCATGTGAGCTTAAATCTACACCGTGCTCCCGGGTTTTGTGTAAATGCAGGTTTTAACGAACCCTATAATTTATGGAACGACGATGCGGCACAAAAAGCATTCTATTTCCATTGGGGAATGTGGGCAAAACGGTTTGCATCGCTTTCGCAAAAACAAATTAGTTTCGATTTGGTGAACGAACCCTGTACGCGCGAAGATATGAATGACCAGTTCTCTAAACGTGGCCCAATTCCGGGAGAACTTTACCGTAAAGTTATACTGAATGCTACCAATGAAATTCGAAAATATAATTCAAATCATTTGGTTATTGCCGATGGAAACAATGTTGGCGGCGATGTAATTCCCGAAGTCTTCGATTTAAATGTTGGGCAGAGTTGTCGCGGATATTTTCCGCATCAAATATCGCATTATCGTGCTCCGTGGGTCTATAAAAATCCTGACGATGCTCCCAACCCTGTGTGGCCTGGAACAATTGAAGGTAAATATTACAGCAAAGAAAGCCTTGTGAATTATTATGCTCAATGGATTGACGCTGTAAATAAAGGAGTTGGCGTACATTGTGGCGAATGTGGAAGTTGGAAAGCTACGCCACACGATGTTTTTTTAGCGTGGTTCGAAGAAGTAGTAAGTGTTTTAACCGAACATGGAATTGGTTATGCTCTTTGGAATTTCAGGGGCGATTTTGGAATCCTCGATTCGGGACGTGCCGATGTGGATTATGAAGATTGGCACGGCCATAAACTCGACCGGAAATTGTTAACTATGTTGCAAAAATATTGAAAGGTATGTTTTTAAAAGGGACTTTTATTCCAATTGTTGTGTTAACTCTTTTTCTCTTTTCCATTCAACCTGTATTTGCACAATGGAACGATGTTAATTACGATGAGAATAAAATAGCTCATTATAGACTGCCCGACCCGTTAATCACTTTTAACGGGCGTAAAATAAAAAATACAAAAAAATGGGAAAATAAACGCCGCCCCGAGTTGTTGCAGTTTTTTACCGAAAACGTTTATGGCAAAGTTCCCGGTAATTTGAAAATTGCATCGGTTGATGTAGTTGAAAAAAACGATAATGCATATAACGGAAAAGCAATTCGGAAACAGGTTGAACTTACATTTAAGAACAACGGGAAGGAGTTGAGTTTTACAATTTTACTTTATCTTCCTAAAAACAATGTAAAATCGCCACTTTTTGTTGGCTATAATTTTTATGGAAATCACACCATTACAACCGATGTTAATGTTATTATTTCCGAAGCCTGGACAAAAAATAACACATCGTTTGGGATTATTAACCACCAGCTAACCGAACAATCGCGCGGTGTGAGAACAAATCGTTGGCCGGTAGAGAAAATTATTGATGCAGGTTTTGGCTTGGCAACCATTTTTTATGGAGAAGTTGACCCCGACCGGAATGATTTTTTCGACGGCATTCATCCACTTTTGTATCACGAAAACCAAACTCATCCTGCGAGCGACGAGTGGGGAAGTATTTCGGCATGGGCATGGGGATTGCAGCGTGCAATGGATTATTTTGAAACAGATAAAGATATTGATGCCACTAAAGTTGTAGTTTTTGGCCATTCGCGATTGGGGAAAACTTCGCTTTGGGCAGGTGCCCGCGATCAGCGGTTTGCAGCGGTAATTTCAAACGAATCGGGGTGTGGTGGCGCAGCACTCTCGAAACGAAGAATTGGCGAAACGGTATGGCGAATTAATAAAAATTTCCCCCACTGGTTTTGCGAAAATTTTAAAATGTATAATAAAAACGAGCGCTCGTTGCCCGTCGACCAGCACGAATTAATTGCATTAATTGCACCTCGTCCGGTTTATATAGCAAGTGCCGAAGAAGATAAATGGTCCGACCCGCGCGGTGAATTCCTGTCGGCATTTTATGCAACTCCGGTTTATAATTTATACAATAAAAAAGGTATTCCTTCCGATAAAATGCCGGAAGTAAATTGTCCCATTCAAAATACAGTTGCGTACCATATTCGAACAGGTAAACACGATGTAACCGATTTTGATTGGAAACAGTATTTAATGTGGGCAAAAAAAGAACTTAAAATTGAATAATTAACTAAATAAAAAACAGAATTATGAACCGTGTAATTGTCCTTCTTTTTGTTGCGTCTATAATTGTTTCGTGCAACTTCTCCTCAAAACCCAAAACCATTAAACTGTTTAACGGTGTCGATTTAACCGGGTGGCATGTCGATGTTCCGGCGATGGATAAAAATCCGGATACGTTAAATCCGTTTGTTGTGCGCGACTCAATGTTGGTAAGCCTTGGTACACCACAAGGACATCTTATTACCGACTCAGTTTATCAGAATTATCGACTCGATGTTGAATATCGTTTTCCGGGAACGCCCGGTAATTGTGGTGTTTTGGTGCATGCATCAACTCCGCGGGCACTATATAAAATGTTTCCAAAGTCGATTGAAGTACAGATGATGTTTGAAAATGCCGGCGATTTTTGGTGTATTGTTGAAGACATTACAGTTCCCGATATGGTAAAACGTCGAGGCGATAAAAGTGAGTGGGGAATTACCGAAGGCAAAAAACGACGCATTTTGAATCTTACCGATAACTCGGAAAAACCAATTGGCGAATGGAATAAAATGGTGATTGAATGTGTAGGAAACGAAATTAAAGTTTGGGTAAACAACGACCTTGTTAACGATGGTTTTGATTGTACCGCGGATAAAGGACAGATTGCAATTCAGGCCGAAGGATCGGAAGTGGAGTTCAGAAAACTGGAGTTGACTCCGATTACTGAAATTACGGATTCTGAATAGGTTGAATGGCTATTGTTAGCGCGTAATACGCCCCCCAACACTGTTAAACTATTATTGCCTGGTTGAAAAATGGTACGAGTTATGTAATGTTAAGTCGTGTAATCTTTAAAGAAAATTCTACGAATCTTATAACTAAAATTTTATCTTTGAACGGTAATAAAATTATGAATTGTATAGAATAACCTTGTGGAATTTAACACCTATTGTTGTTATTCTCAGTAATATAAATTAACTACTAAATTGTAAATAACTTCTTTAATTCACTAAAATTATAAAAATGAAAAAGCTTATTCTTCTCCTTATCACTCTGTTTTCACTCTCTGCTTATGCACAAAATGTTCCCGACTCGTTAAAACTTTGGAAAGTTAATGGTAATATAACTTTTAATTTTTCGCAGGTTTCTTTAACCAATTGGGCTGCAGGTGGTAAAACCTCCGGAACAGGTGTGTTTCTTTCGAATCTTTCGGCCAACTATAAAAAAGACAAGATTAGTTGGGATAACTCGGCACAAATAAATTATGGGCTTTACAAAGAGGACGGAAAAAACTTTGAAAAGTCAAACGATAAAATTGATTTAAGTTCGAAATTGGGAATTACGGCAAAGGGCAATTGGAATTATGCTGCAATTTTGAGCTTTAAATCGCAATTTGCTCCGGGATATGATAAAGATGACGATACAAAAATTATCTCAAATTTTTTAGCACCGGGTTATTTAAACCTCGGAGCCGGTATGGATTATAAGACTGATAATTTCTCTCTTTTAATCGCACCGCTCGATGGTAAATTTACATTTGTAATGGACGATATACTTGCTGCTGATGGTGCTTTTGGAGTCGACCCCGGAAAAAACTCACGTAGTGAAATAGGTATGTTTGTTAAACTTGAGTATAAAAAAGAGGTGGTTAAAAATGTAACCTTTGAAACCAAGCTCGATCTCTTTTCAAACTACTTTCATAACCCCGAAAATATTGATGTTGACTGGAATGTTTTGGTTAATATGAAAGTGAACGAATATCTTTCAGCAAATTTGGTTACACGCTTAATTTACGACGACGATGTTAAAATATTAGATTCCGAGACCGGTAAAAGTGCACCACGCGTACAATTTATGGAGATGTTTGGAGTTGGATTAACATTGAAATTTTAAAGCTATACTCTATCCATTTAGCTTTTCAGAGTTTACGAAAAGCTAAATGGATTGATTCTAATCCTTTTTGTGCTCTTCCCAAAAACGTTTTTCAATTAAATCGCTTCGCTTAATGGTTCTTTTTATCCATTCAATTTTTATATCCGTTTTTTCTTTTTCCGATAGCTGCCAGTTTACTGTAGAGTTGTGAAGTTTGTGGGTGAGGAAGTGTAAAACAATTGCTGCCGAAACCGAAATATTAAAACTTTCGGTAAATCCATACATCGGAATTTTAAGAAATTCGTCAGCTTCATTCATAATTATTTCCGAAATACCCGGTTTTTCCGATCCAAAAACAAGAGCCGTTTTTCCGGTTGTAATATCGTAGTCGGGAAGTTCCTGATCGTTTGTGTGAGGGGTAGTCGCAACAATTTTATATCCCTGAGATTTTAACTCTTTTATGGTTGCCAGACTGTTGTTGTCTTTTTGATTGTATTTGTGGAGTGTTAGCCATTTCGACGAGCCAAGCGAAACTTCACTGTCGAGTCTGAATTCATTACGATTTTCAATTATATGTACGTCTTGAATGCCAAAACAATCGCACGAACGTAGTACAGCACTTGCATTTTGCGACTGATAAATGTCTTCTAAAACAACAGTAATGTATTTTGTTCGCTGCTCAATAATTTTATTGAAGAGGTTTAACCGTTTAGGTGTAATGTGTGGCGACAAGTAATTAAATAGTTCAGTTTGAATAGACATTGTTGTAATGTTAAATGACTTCACACAAAAAAAGGGAAACAAAATGTTTCCCTTAAATTTCTTGTTTCGTTAATTTACGATACAGAATCAGCTAATTCAGCACCAGCTTTAAATTTAACAACTTTTTTAGCTGCAATTTGAATTTCTTTCCCAGTTTGTGGATTTCTTCCGGTTCTTGCACTGCGTTCAGTTACAGAAAAAGATCCAAAACCAATTAAAGCAACTCTATCGCCACCTTTTAAAGCGTCGGTAGTTGCAGAAACAAATGCATCGAGAGCTTTTTTAGCGTCAGCTTTAGTTAGGCCAGCTCCGGCGGCCATTGCATCAATTAATTGTGCTTTGTTCATACGGCAAAATTTTAATTAAATGGTTAAAATGTTGATAATTAAATGTTTATAAAACAAGTATTCTGTTAAATATCAATTCTCTAAATTAAAAAATAGTATTGTGACATCTTGTAATGCCAGTAAAATCAATAGTTTTAGAGAACGTTTTATTTCGAACACTAAATTCATAAATAAGTTTTTAAAAAACAACCTTTCTAACTTTTTTTTTTTATCAATTTATATTTTTTTTTTGAAAAAGGCTTTTGCAGTTTGAAAATTAATTCTACTTTTGTCGCGCTCGGAGAGATGGCAGAGTGGTCGAATGCGGCGGTCTTGAAAACCGTTGTACCGCGAGGTACCGGGGGTTCGAATCCCTCTCTCTCCGCAAATAAATCCACTAAAGTATTTT
>JALUZN010000134.1 GCA_027011835.1 Draconibacterium sp.
GATAATAATAATTGGGTAAATATACGGGTATTCATAAAATGTAAACACAAACTTGTATTTCCACAACTTTTTAAATTGATGCACAATAATTCAATACTTCGCTAATTTTTTTCTTGCAAAGCCGCAAAGTCGCAAAGGTCTGATTTCTCGCAAATTACGACAGCTGTCTCATGTCCTGTAATTCTCTATTTATGAGACACTTACAAAACATGTACTGAACCACTATAATTAGTACAGAACAAGAAACAGTATTTGGGGAAGAGAGGGGAACAATTGTGTATGATGTATAAAATTTAGATTTTACGAAATTGTTGTAGCACGACGGCCAGGGATTGAAGCGGCATTTGTTGCAGGCGCGCCCGAGTGGTTGTTGCCAAACGGCTGCGACCGAAGGAAGCACACGGATTGGTTACAACCACCGGAGTGCGACAAAACCAATAGAGCGGAAAGCCCGCCCGGGCCGCAAAAAAATGCAATAACTATTAAGATTTATTTTTAAATTTTAACATTGTTTTTTTGCATCTTGCAAGAACTTAAAAACGATAAAATCGTTATTGTTTAAAACTAAAAAAAACATGATGAAAAAATTAATGATAGTTGGAATTCTGTTGTTTGCATTTATGGCAACAGAGGCACAGGACACGAAGAAGATGAGCCGGAAAGAGCGAAAAGCGGCACGTGAGGCCAAATTAATTGAAGATACAAAAACGGCTCTCGAGAATAAGGATTTTATTTTTTCGGCCACGCAAATGTTGCCATCGGGAGCGCGTAGCAGGTCGCTCACATCGACTTATGATGTGCGGGTAAAAAACGACACCATTATTTGCTACCTGCCGTATATGGGGACTGCGCACATGGCAACTTACGGGGGAGGTGAGTCGCCAATGGATTTTACACAACCGATTGAAGATTACCAATTTGAAAAGACAAAAAAAGGGTACGAAATTAAATTTAGCGTAAACAATAAAAACGACCGGTTAAACTTTTTCTTTCAAATTGCCAACAATGGCTCGAGTTCGCTGTCGGTAAACAGCACCAACCGCTCGTCGATTTCGTATATTGGCGACATTGAAAAACCTGAGGAGAAAAAATAGCGCTATTCTTATATCTCGAATGGGAGTTTTTTAACAAGCTCAATTTTATGAGGTGTAACTTTTGCCTGCATAGGAATTACCTCGACACCGGCGTTTACAGCCTGTTTTAATAGTTGGGCATATTGTGGGTCGATGTCTTTTGCAGGGGCAAAAACTTCCACATCTTCGCGCTGAATGATGTACAGCATTACGGCGCGCATTCCTTTTGCTTTTACCTCCATTAATGTGCGCAGGTGTTTTTGTCCGCGAGTGGTAACCGCATCGGGGAAAAGAGCGTAATGCCCCTCTTTTAGCGAAACATTTTTTACTTCGATAAAACATTTTTCGGTTTCGTTTTCGGCAAAAACGTCGAACCGCGAATCGCCAAATTTAACCTCACGCTTTACAAATGTGTAGCCTGCCAGTTCGGGGATTGTTCCTGCAACCACCGCATCGAACGCAAGTTTGTTAGGATTTCCGGTGTTTATTCCCACCCAGCTACCGTTTATTTTAATCATTTCCCACGTAAATTTTGTTTTGCGTTTGGGGTCGTTAACCGGAGTTAAATAGACCTCGGCACCCTCTTCGAGACAACTTTTCATTGTTCCGGAGTTGGTGCAGTGCGCCGTAACTTCGGTATTGTCGTCCAACAGCACATCGGCTAAAAACCGTTTGTACCGTTTTATTAAACGGCCGTGAATTAATTTTTCGGGAAAATCCATATCTGTTTTTGTTTAGGCTCAAATGTATTTAAATCTGCCCCTTGTACAAAACGAAAAACCTATTAAAATCCAACTTTCTTTCTATTTTTGTGCTGAATTTTAAATACGACAATGCAAAACATCTATCCCGGGAATTTTGAGGTAAAAATTGGTTTCGACCGCATTCGCGAAATGTTGCACAGCAAATGTTTAAGCGCGATGGGAAACGAGTGGGTTGACGAGATGCAGTTTCAAACCCGCTTTGGTGTTATTACCAACCAGTTGGGTGAGGTGTCGGAGTTTTGTCGTATTGTTCGTGAGTTCGACAGTTTTCCCGCCAGTCATTATTACGATTTACGCGGCGCACTTCAAAAAATTAAAATTGAAGGTCGATTTTTAGAGCCTACCGAACTTTTCGATTTAAAACGTTCGCTGGAGTCGGTGCGTGCCATTGTAACTTTTTTTAATAAGCACGAGGAGGAGATTTTCCCGCTGTTAAAACGGAAAACCGCGCAAGTTCAGGTGTTTCCGTACATTTACGACCGCATTGATACCATCATCAATAAATTTGGAAAAATTCGTGATAACGCTACGCCGGAGCTGGCACAAATTCGCCGCAATATTTTATCACGACAGTCGAATATGTCGCGGCGGCTGCACGCCATTTTAAAACAGGCGCAAAAAGACGGGCTGGTTGAAGACGATGCAACGGTTAGTATTCGCGACGGGCGCGCGGTAATTCCGATAAATGCAGGAAACAAACGAAAACTGAAAGGGATTATTTACGACGAATCGTCGACCGGAAAAACTTCGTACATCGAGCCCAACGAAATTGTTGAGATGAACAACGAAATCCGCGAGCTGGAATATGCCGAGCGACGCGAAATTGTATTGATTCTCACCAATTTTTCGAATAGTATTCGCCCCTACCTCGAAGACCTTTTTTATTCGTATGATTTTTTGGGAGAGATCGATTTTATAAGGGCAAAAGCGTTGCTGGCCGTTGAGTTTAACGCCATTGCCCCCGAAATAATAAACGAGCCGTTTATCGACTGGCAGCGGGCGGTTCATCCACTTTTAATGCAGTCGCTTAAAAAGGAGAAGCGTAAAATTGTTCCGCTAAATATTTGGCTTAACTCCGAAAAACATATTTTACTGATATCAGGGCCCAATGCGGGAGGTAAATCGGTCTGTTTGAAAACGGTAGGACTGCTGCAATATATGTTGCAGTCGGGGCTGTTAATTCCGGTAAGCGAAGCAAGCAAAGCCGGCATCTTCGAACGCCTTTTTATCGACATTGGCGACGAGCAGTCGTTGGAAAACGACCTGAGCACCTACAGTTCGCATTTAATGAATATGAAACATTTCGTTAAAAACAGCAACGAAAAAACACTAGTTCTTATCGATGAGTTTGGAACGGGAACGGAGCCAATGTTGGGCGGTGCCATTGCCGAATCGATACTTGACAAGTTGAATAAACTGCATACTTTTGGCGTAATTACCACGCACTACACCAACCTGAAACATTTTGCGTCGTCGGCCGATGGAATTGCAAACGGTGCTATGTTGTACGATTCGCAACATATGAATCCGCTTTTTCAACTTGAAATTGGAAAACCGGGCAGTTCGTTTGCGTTCGAGATTGCACGAAAAATTGGCCTGCCCGAAGATATTCTCGATATGGCAACCGATAAAATTGGAAAAGACCACATCGATTTCGACCGAAATTTGCGGCAGATAAACCGCGACAAACGGTACTGGGAAACCAAGAGGCAAAAAATAAGAAAGGTTGAAAAAATTCTGGACAGCACAGCCGAAGATTACGAAACAGAGCTAAAGAAAATTCAGAAAGAACGGAAAGAGATTCTAAAAAAAGCAAAAGAGGAGGCCGATGCACTTTTAAAAGGGGTGAACAAACGGATTGAAAACACCATTCACGAAATAAAAAAAGCGCAAGCCGAAAAAGAAAAAACCAGGCAGGCACGCGAAAATATAATTGACTTAAAAAAAGAGGTCGACAGAAAAACTACCGGCGACGATAAAAAGATTTCGCACAAACTAAAAAAATTACGCGAACGCGAAGAACGGCGCGAGAAACATCGTCCCGAAGAGTATAAAAAATCACCGGTTCGGCAAGAGACAGTTGAGCAAAAAACCGAGCTTGCAAAAGGCGATAAGGTACGTATTAAAGGGCAACAAGCAATTGGCGACGTAATTGAAATAAACAGTAAAAACGTGGTTGTGGCTTTTGGACAACTGATGACAACTGTTTCGCGAAAAGAAATTGAGCGACTGAGTAACAACGAAGCAAAAAAACTGAAAAATAAACGCACGGCAAAACCGTCGGTACTCTCAG
Organism: Draconibacterium sp.; assembly: GCA_027011835.1. Classification (GTDB taxonomy): domain Bacteria; phylum Bacteroidota; class Bacteroidia; order Bacteroidales; family Prolixibacteraceae; genus Draconibacterium. Next base: position 4,131 of record JALUZN010000134.1, read on the forward strand.
CAAACTTTTCGGAGCGACGATTGACGTTTAAGCCCGAAATAGATATTCGCGGTCAGCGGGTTGAGGAGGCAATCAGGAAAATACAGGAATTTATCGACGAAGCAATTATGTTTGAGGCAGCACAACTACGGATTTTGCACGGTAAAGGGAATGGGATTTTAAAACAGACTATTCGCGACTACTTACGCTCGGAACCGATGGTAAAAAACTACAAAGACGAGCACGTAGATTTTGGTGGGGCGGGAATTACAGTGGTTAATCTGGCTATGTAATTTTCATAACTTTACTTAGCGAGAACCTCACTTGGAGTGAGACGCTCGCAGAGGAACAATTAACGGCTAAAGTCTGTTCCATTTGTCGGTTGGAATCACCGCACTAAAGCACGGTGTAAAATTTGGGTACTTTTCACCACGAAATTATTGTGTGGTAGTATAATTAGGGTCTACTGAAAAACGGTTAAACACGTGTCGTACAGTCAGATATCCTATTTGATACTTTTAAAAGTGCAAGCTTTTGTCTTGTTATATTAAAAATGCTTGCATTTATTTACTCTATGTTTCGTATATTTTAACAGCTCAGCTGCCCCTAATTAGAATAGACAATGGAAAAGGAAGAAATAACTTTCTTATCCGGATGTATATGGGATTCGAAAAGCTAAATGGATTTAGTATATCGACTTTTAGTTTTTTACTGTGTAATCGAAAATATTTTGCAATACTCTTCGTTAAAAAGAACAACTAATCAATTGATTATGAAAAATGTTTTTTTGATTATTTTTTGTACTACAATTGTTTTATCGTCGTGTAATAACGATGACGAAATTATGCCTGCCGGAATTAATTACAAACAGGAAATGCGCGATTTTGTAATTGGCATCAGTAAATACTCGAAGTCGATTTCGCCTGGGTTCATTATCGTTCCGCAAAACGGGATTGAATTGGTTACAACTACCGGCGAAGCTGATGACCGGCCCCACAACGACTATTTAAATGCAATAGACGCCAACGGACAGGAAGACCTTTTTTACGGATACAACAGCGACAACTCTCCCACTCCCCCAACCGAAAATTTATACCTCCGGAAATTCCTCGATATTTCAAAAAATGCAGGAAATGCAATTCTGGTTACCGATTACTGCTCTACACCTGCAAAAATGGACGATTCATTTTCGAAAAACCAAAGCAACAACTACATTTCGTTTGCTGCTAACCACCGCGAACTGAATGTAATTCCCGATTATCCGAATCCAGTTTTTTCGGAAAACAACAAACAGATAAAATCTATCTCCGAAGTTCAAAACTTTTTATACCTCATTAATCCTGAAAAATTTTCGACAAAAACAGAATTTATAAATGCGGTAACTGCTACCAACTACGATTTGTTAATTATGGATCTGTTTTTTAACGACGGGACAACATTTACGAATACCGAAATAAACCAGCTAAAAAAGAAAAAGAACGGTGGCAGCAGGTTGGTTATTTCGTACATGTCGATTGGTGAGGCAGAAGATTACCGATACTACTGGAGCAATGACAAACCGGATTGGCTGGACAGAGAAAATCCTGAATGGGAAGGAAATTTTAAAGTAAAATACTGGAACAACGACTGGCAAAAAATTATTTACGGGAACGATGATTCATACTTAAAAAAAATTCTCGATGCCGGGTTCGATGGCGTTTATCTCGATATTATCGATGCTTTCGAATATTATGAATCCCGACGTTAATTCGGGATTAATTATAAAATGTCTTTCAAAACATTTTATAAAACAAATGGTATAATTTCCTACATGTTCAAAACAAAATCATTAGTTTTGTTCAAACTAAATCTTAAAAATTATGACGGCCAAAACCAACAAAATCGGTTCTTCTTTTTATATCAAAAGAAATTTTTACATCGCATTTTTATCTGTTGTTCTTCTTTTGCAAACCCAAGTGGTGCAGTCTGCAAACAGAATTACGAAAGATGCGACTGTAAACGAGATGCAAAAAAACGGGATTTATTCTATCACAGGTTTTGGGGCAATTGGCAACGGAACAACGCTCTGCACAAATGCCATTCAGTCGGCTATTGATATGTGCACAAAAAACGGAGGAGGGAAGGTTATTTTTCCTCCCGGAACATATTTGTCGGGGACAATAATTCTAAAAAATAATGTTGAGTTGCATTTCGAGCATAACGCCACACTTCTTGCCAGCACAAAACACAAAGATTTTCCGCTTCAGCCACTCCCCAAATATCGTTCTCACAAAGATCAGCTTGGTGGATTTTATGCCTTAATTTATGCTGAAGGTGCAGAAAATATTGCACTCACAGGAAACGGGACAATAGATGGGCAAGGCAAACTTCAGATGCCTCGCGAGAATCCGAAAGCCGGAGATATTGATGGCCGGCCAAGAAACATCCTGCTAATTTCGTGTAAAAATATTCGTATTGAAGGGCTGCACCTTCGGAATTCCGGTGTTTGGAATCAGCACTATTTAAACTGTGAAGATGTTATTATCGATAAAATTTCGGTCTATAACCACAGCAACCGAAACAACGACGGGATTGATATTGATGGTTGCCGCAGGGTTGTTCTTGCCAACAGCATTTTAGATTCGGATGACGATGGGATTACACTAAAAAGCACAGGCGCAGCAGCTTGCGAAGACATTGTAATTTCGAATTGTATAGTAAGCAGTTTTTGCAATGCGATAAAAGCAGGCACCGAATCGTCGGGTGGGTTCCGGAATATTTCAATTTCTAATTGCGTGGTAAAACCTTCGAAATCGAAAGAAGAGCCAATATTTCACACACCAAAAATTGGTATTACAGGACTCTCGCTAATGATTGTTGACGGTGGCACTTTAGACGGAATTACAGTAAATAATTTAACCATTAACGGAACAATGGCACCCATTTATATCCGATTGGGAAACCGCGCCCGGAAATACACAAAAGGCATCCCTGAACCCGCCGTAGGGAAAGTGAGGAATATTGCAATTAGTAACGTTGTTGCACACAATGCAGGAAGTTGGGGCTCGTCGATAACCGGAATTCCCGGATTTCCCGTCGAAAACATTTCGCTGAACAATATTCAGCTTTTCACCATCGGTGGAGTTAAACAAACAGACTTTAACACAACGGTAAAAGAGGATGAAAAAGGATACCCGCAACCGTCGGGTTGGGGAAACCTGCCTTCGTACGGACTTTATATTCGCCACGCAATAGGAGTTTCGGTAACCAATTTAATGCTTGGCACAGCTACTCCCGATTCGCGAGTACCAATTGTTGCCGAAGATGTTACCGGTTTACAAATAAAAGATTGTCGGCTTTCAGAAGGAAATCCGGAACGGCCTTTTGTTACAGGGAAACAGATAAGACAATTTACCATTGAAAAACCACTTGGCTGGAGCGGAACAGATCTGTTTCTGTTTGACAAAAAGTAAGTTTTGCGTATTGTTTCTTCCTTAGTCTCTGCATTATCAGATCTATTAGTCTGACAAGCTAACAAAACTACGATGGTACTAAAATCAATAATAATTTGAAATTAGTATTACAGGCACAATAGATAATAAAGTTACGGTTACCAAAGAGATAATTACTTAAAAGGCAGAAACAGTTTCGGCCGATATAAAACAGAAACCAAAAAATAAAATAGTTGATGATGAAAAGAAATAGTTATTCTGGCAAGAGAAGTTACATTATCCTTATAATCATTATGCTCACAGGAGTTTCCATGCTTTCACGAGGTCAGCAATACGTTTCATTTAATTTCGCTCAAAAAGAGGGCAAAATCAAAGCACTAAACGGGATAAATATTGGTACAGAAAGGAAAACAGCAGCATGGACTGACTTTATGATCCGTACATATGCTGAACTGAAAATACCGCTCACCCGTTTGCACGATTGTCAATTTTCCAACCCCGGCGTCGTTGATATTCCGGCTATTTTTCCTCTCTTTCATCTCGATGCTGACGACCCTGAAAATTACAATTTCAAAAAAACTGACGACTATATTTTAGATATCCTGAGAAGTGGCTCCAAAATCAGTTACAGGTTGGGAGTAGATATAGAACACACAAAAAACAAATACCATATTTACCCTCCCGAAGATTTTGATAAATGGGCTAAAATATGCGTAAACATAATCCGTCATTATAACGAAGGCTGGGCCAATGGATATCATATGAACATACAGTATTGGGAAATATGGAACGAACCCGGCGGAAAAGATGAAATGTGGATGGCCGATATAGAACAGTACTACAAATTGTATGAGACTGCCGTGAAGGCCATTAAAAAATATAATCCGAAGCTAAAGGTAGGCACTGCCGGCATCGGCCCTTACAGAACTGGCCCGGGATTGGTCAAGTACTGCAAAGAGCATAATCTGCCAATAGACTTTTTCCCCTGGCACATGTACACATCAAGTATAAAATTCGCAGACTCTACAGCTTATTATGTGAGGAAGTTGCTGGACGACAATGGATATAAAAAAACAAAGATACATCTGAACGAGTGGAATTATTTCCCTGCGGGTGGCGATTGGGTAAAACTTTTCAAAGACAGGGGTTATTGGAAAGAAATTGCACTGAACAAAGTTGGAGGGATGGAAGGAGGTGCCTTTACTGCTTCCATGCTTATCGATATGCAGGATCTGCCCATAGACATGGCTTGTTATTATAGTGGCGATTGGACAATCTTCGGTTTATTTGATGAATATGGCTTGGTTAAAAAACCTTTTTTTGCCTATAAAGCGTTCGCCATGCTACTCAATACGCCCAACAGGGTAAAATGTGAAAAGCAACAGCTACCGGAAGGCATGTATGCTATTGGTGGTGTGAATAGCTCAAACAACCTGGCAACTATCATGCTCAGCAATTATACTTCTCAGGAAGACTCATTGGGCATCAAAATTTCAGGGCTTCCTTGGGAGGGAAAAACACGAACTGAAATTTTTGTACTGGATGATGAAAATAACTTAACCCCGGTAGCTAATGAACAGATAATGCAGGAGAACTCTTTTGAAATTAAAGAACATATGCCCGCCCCAACGGTTATGCTTATCAGGTTTTACCCGGTCAAGAAATAAATATTTTTTAAGTGAAAATAGTGGTTATAACTTTAAAAAAATAATCATGATAAACAGTCGAAATAGTAAATTATTGGTAGTTCTATTCGTTTTGCAAGGAATTATTATTCCTGTATTTTCTCAAAGCTATACGGACAGGGTGCACTTCCCGAAGTCAGGAGAGAAAATGCCGATTGAAAGTCCTTTGGAGGCAGGTCTTGACACCACAGAGTTTAACAATTTGGCAAATGCTGTCTCCCCTAAAATAAAAATGGCTGGCGGGCAGCCGGATAGTGATTATGGGTTGCTAATCTGTCGAGGAGAAAAAATTGTTCGCACTTGGGGGAACATAGATTTTAAGTATCAGAGTGATTCATTAAATGAGACTTCATCCACCTACGATATGCTTCTGTTCGACACCACATATACAGTTAAATGGAGTGCAGAAGCCAGATTTAACGGGTGCTGGATAGTAAGTCTTCCCATGAAGCCGGGCATGGCCGGTGACTGGGCTGAACGAAATTGGCACAAGGACGCTCATTATAAAGGCAGCGTCACAATTATAGATATGCAAAGGCCCTTCAGCATAAACAGTGGTATTGCCGAGGCTAAAGTAGGCAGTGGTGAGATAGGCAGACACTCTGCATTCGAAATCTCACGAAGCATTACAAAACCCGGCACTTACTATTTCTCCCAGGGAACACCCTATTCACATACTCCCCATCCCCCAGGAAAGGAAGGTACTGACTTCCACAATATGAACAGTATATTTTTCATTATATCAAAACAGTATCAGATGTGGACGGCAGAGGCCTTTGCCAGGGACTCATCTTATTACCCAATTACTTTACACTATAAACTATACCTGAGTTTTGAATAAGATCAAATTTTTAAAAATATGTTTTTCGCATGGAATCCGTGCGGTGAGTATTCTTTTGGTACTGATACAACTCTCTTGTACCACAAATACAGCAACCTCCAAGACTGAGAAGTTGTTAATTGACACAAAAGTAGTCTCCCTTCCAGACGACCCACATCACAGGCCGGGCTGGGAAGGTTCACCCGAGGAGTACCATTTTTATTGGGATCTGCCAACATTTAACTGGTGTAGTCCGATTAACTTTGCTGAAGGTACACTGGAAACCTACTTTGAACTTATTGATCAACCCAGTACCAAATCCTGGTGTGCCCAAATTATATTAGACGAAACCAAAGACGGGAAAAACACGCTTCATTATGGTCACCACTGGAATACATACTTCGAGACAAACGGACCAGGCGTATATACTAAAAGCATAAAAATGACAAGTTTGTATGATACAACCAATCTTATTCCTGAGGGGTTGGCAAATCCGAAACTATTAAGGCTGCTCCTGGCAAATCAATACGGCGACCATAATGGTCCTTTCGAGCATATTCCGTTTAGTGATGGTGACTATTATCCCATGAAGCTAAGAATTATCTGGGTGGTGGTGGCAAAAGACAGCACTTTTTCAGGGTGGGACAATTACATTAATAAGTAATTGAATATTTCTAATTAAAAATAATAATCGATCGCAAACATGAAATTTCATCTAACAGTAAAATGGATGGTTAATTTATTTTTTAGAATGAAAACAGTAAATCAACTATCATCACCACAAACCTGGGCTTCGACCGTTGGAATAAGTTCTTTTGAAATGCTGTTTTAGCAACCACTTTGGTTCACAGGCTAACACACTGGGATTGCTTGGTAAACATGAATGGAGAATCATACAGATTAAAGAAAAATTAAACTTTTTTATTAAAAGAAAGAAGTATACTTTTAGATTGAAATAAGCAGTGCGGCCATTAATGTTTCAAACTTTGCCAAAAGGGTTTATAAAAAAACATTACAATAAATAATAAAGTTACGGTTACAAAAAAGATAATTAATTAAAAGGTAGAAACAGTTTCGGTCTATATAAAACAGAAACCAAAAAATAAAATAGTTGATGATGAAAAGAAATAGTTATTCTGGCAAGAGAAGTTACATTATCCTTATAATCATTATGCTCACA
>JALUZN010000135.1 GCA_027011835.1 Draconibacterium sp.
ACATTTTTTTTTTGAAAGAATGATACAAATAATTGAGTTTCGATTATTTTATTTCATTCTTTCTTTTTAACATTTTGTTGTTGATTGATAACTTGATAGTTAACTTTAAACAACTTCAAATATAATTGTTTTAAGCACTCCCAGATATTTAAGAATATAGCACTTTAGAAAAACAGCCGATTCTACGTAATGTGGTTTAAATTTTACTATTTTGCATTGAAATATAAAACCTATGAAGTTAAAATACATACTGTTTGCAACAATTGCGTTGCTGTCTATTCAAAGCTATTCACAAACAATAAAGTTAAAAGGTGGGGTGAATTTAAGCGATTTTCTGTATAAATCGGAAGGGGTTGAATACAGTAGTTTATTTAATATTACACAGCCCGGATTTCAGGCAGGAGCGAGTTTCGAACAACCAATTTCGGAACTGCTATCGTTCGAAACCGGATTGATGGTTACTTTAAAAGGGATAAATATAAATGCGCTCGATAATGTTTATCCGTATGGCGGGAAAATGAATTTGTTTTACATTGATGTGCCAATAACATTTAAAACCAATTTCGATATGGGTGCAAAGTCGAAATGGTTTTTGGCAGCCGGACCGTGGGTCGATGTTGGTTTTGCCGGAAATGTTATGGCCATGTACAACTGGACAGGCAACGGGCAGGCTGAAAAAGAAAAAATAAAGTGGGGCGATAACGAAGGCGAAATTAAACGTTTCGATATTGGTGTTACTTTTGGCGGTGGTATGGATTTTGGCGACTGGGAAGTGGGCGCTTATTTCGATTTCGGATTTCCTGAGCTTTCGAACGGTAGCGAACAATCGATAAAAACCCGACTTTGGAAACTCTCGGTGGGGTACAAATTATAATTCAGCGGTTATTGTTTATGCAATAATTTAAACTACGAAATTTTATCGATTATTGCGGTTGAAATATCCCACATTTTATCCTGAACTTCTTTTATATAACTGATTGGGGCCGAGTTTGTTTTGTGGTTGTTGCTAAAACATTTGCCCGTTGTGTTTTTCAGCAATTCATCTTCTGCAAGAAAAGCAAATCGTTGGGCGGCAAACCTGACATCTTCGCCAACCGGCCCCCAGCCGGCAACTAAAAGTTTTGTATTTATTACCCCGGGGTGTATCGCATTAACTGTAATTGGTTTTTTGTTTAACAGGTTTGCCAATTTGTAGGTAAACAAAACGTTGCATAATTTGCTGCGCGAGTAGGCATCGCTGCCATCGTACCACTTTTCGCCCTGCAGGTTCCCAAAATCTATTTCGGTGGCATGAATCATTGAGGAGACATTAATAATCCGGGCTTGTAACGACTTTTCCAACAGAGGAAGAAGTGAAGTTGTAAGGTAAAAGTGTGCCAGATAGTTGACCATAAATGTCTCTTCCAGTCCGTTTTTTAAAACTGTTCTTTCAGGGCGATAGACTCCTGCATTGTTAATTAAAACATCAATATTCTCAAATCTGTTTTTCAGTTCCGAAACCATATTTTTTACATCCGGAAGTTCTGTAAAATCGGCTACAACAAACTCTGTTGTTTTGTTTCCGGTTTTTTCCCGGACTGTGTTTACGGTCTTTTCTCCCTTTTCTTCCGAACGTGCATGAATAATTACCTTGTGCCCCTCATTAGCCAGGAATTCAGCTGTTGCTTTTCCTATTCCGTCGGTTGCGCCCGTTATAAGAATTGTCTTTTTCATTTTAAAATTGAAATTTCACTCCTGTTTTTACCTGTTCTGTTTTAAATGTTTCGTAAAATAGTGTTAGAGCCGGCAACTCGGTACAGTGCGATGGCAACAGTCTTTTTACTCCGTTTGACTTAAAATACTCAACTGTTTTTTTTGTTTGGTTGTTCTGATGTTTCAGATGAAATCCGCCAATTACGGCTGCAATTTTATTAATGCCGGTAATTTTTTTGGCGTGTTCGCAAATGTTACAAATGCCCGAATGTGAGCAGCCGGTAATAACAACAAGTTCGTTATTTACAACTGCTGCCAGTGCCGAATCGTCGGGAATAAAATCCTCTTCTCCGTTTTCTAATTCGAAAGTTGTTGTTTTACTCTCGAAACTATTTGTGCGAGGAATTTCGCCAAGGAAAAAGAGGTTCGCCGAAACTTTATACGAATTCTTACTTTCAATTAATGTGAATTTTTCGTTTATCTCTTTTTTCGAAAGTGTTAGTCCAACAGTAGTGCCGTTTGCTTTCCGGTATCGTTTTACAAACGAGCCGGGATGGGCAATTAATGTTTTATTGGCGATAAACCGTAACCCGTCGCCGTGGTCCCAATGCCCGTGACTTAGCACTACTTTGGTAACATTGTTATGAATGTCGAATCCGAGTGCGTTTGCATTTTTCAGGAAAACATCGGAGTGTCCGGTGTCGAATAAAACCAATTCGTTATCGATATTAATTAGGTACGACAATCCGTGTTCTGCAAGGAATTTACCTCCGGCAACATTTTCAGTTAAAATTGTAATCTCTAATTTTTTCATCTGAAAAATGTCTATTCGGCTTTTACCGCTTTTAAAAGTCGTACATAATTTTTCAAATAGAAACTCTCTTCGAAATCGCTAAATCCGGCTGTTGTTAATATCTCTTTCCAGTCGCGTTCAATGTAATCGAAAGCGTATTTACACTCAATTTTCTTGAAAATAAAACGATGATGAGCGGGCATTTTTTTCATGTCGAATTCAGCAAAATCGAGAATATAAAATGCACCCCCCGGTTTTAAATTGTTGAAAGCATTTTGGATAACCGTGTTTCTTACTTCGTGTGGAAACCCGTGAATAACAAAACTGATAAATACTTTGTCGAATTTTTCTTCGAGTGTAAACGGTTGGTCGATGCGTTGGTTAATAAAAGTAACATTCGGTTTTCCGTCGAATTTAAGTATAAACTGCATCTCCATCTCTTTCGAAATATCGATGCCTGTTAATCGTCCTTTTGTCCCCGCATAATCGAGCATTAATCGGGCGTTTCTGCCGGTTCCACAACCCAAATCCAATATATTATCGCCAACCGAAATTCCCATGTTTTTTACAGCCCGATGAATAAAACGTTTGTAAATTCCAAACGAAATAGCATTCATAATTTTGTCGTAATTCTTCGCTGTAAACTTAGTTAGCTCAACTCCCGAGTCGGGATAAATTTTATCACTCATAGTAAAACTGTTAAATTTTAAATTAAAATTTTAAAATAAAAGGGGATATAAAACTGCATCGGTTGAAGTAGTTTTCAGTTTGCAAATTTAATACAATAAATAACTCTGCTATCAATTATTCGATTGAAAGTAGAAATAAAAT
>JALUZN010000136.1 GCA_027011835.1 Draconibacterium sp.
GATATTATCTGTATTATTTATTACAGTATTTTTTTCAATACAATATCTTTATTTAGACAACGACAATATATTTTACCAAACCTACAACCAACAATTATCACTTTCCAGAATTGACCAAATGCTGGAACTATCAAAAAAATGGCAATGGATAGGTTACGCTATAATACCTGTGGTTATTTTATTACGTGTTTTTTACACAAGTATTTTCCTTTACATAGGTGTATTTTTTACCAACCTAAAAATAGAGTTCGGCAAACTGTTTAAAATAGCCCTGCTTGCCGATTTTGTTTTTGTTTTAGCAGCACTTGCCAAAATGGTAATCCTAATCTTTTTTAAAGAGGTCTCCACACTCGAAGATTTACAGTTTCAACCGCTTTCGGTAATGGAATTATTAAACAGTAGTACAGTTGATACACTGTTTGTTTACCCACTAAGTTTGCTTAATGTTTTCGAACTGGGGTACTTTATTGTTTTGGGTTGGCTGCTTGTTCCGGTATTAAACGAAGCAAATCCGGAGCAGCCTGTTAAGTTTGGCAGGTCGTTACAAATTGCGGCAACATCGTATGGTAGCGGGTTGCTGTTGTGGGTGTTGTTGGTTATGTTTTTAACCCTTAATATGAGCTAAAATGAGTAAAGTATTTAAATTCGTAATTATTGGGTTGCTACTGTTGGTAGTTGGATATTTAATTTACAATGTTACTACCGGTTATAAAAAAAGCAAGATTGCCGAACAAAAAGCACAAACACTGCCCAACGTACAGTTTACATCGTTGGAAGGAGTGTTGGTAAACCTGCAAAATTACGATAAAACCATTCCTTTGGTAATCATCTATTTTCACCCCGAGTGCGAGCACTGCCAGTACGAGGCAGGTGAGATTGGACAAAACGCAGCAGCATTTAAAAACTGCCAGTTGGTAATGGTTACCGCCGACGATTCTTTAAAGCGTATTAAACAATTTTGCAAAAATTACCACTTGTGGGAAGTTGACAATTTAGAGGTTTTACAAGACAAAAAATACCTATTTAAAAAAACATTTGGGAAAGCGGTAGTCCCTTCGGTGTATATCTACAATAGCGAGCGGAAACTTAAAAAGAGATTTTTGGGCGAAACAAAACCGGAAGCAATAATAAATGAAATTCGAGTTAATTAGAAACAAAGATAATTTGTTATGAAACGAGCTTGATAATAATTATCACACAGGGTGATCATTATAAGCGAGTTCTCGCGAAAGGGATGCCAACGGCGCATTGAATACCCGCAAAGCGATCCCTTTGGGACTTTGAAAATTTAAAATTATAATGAGATGAAACATTCATGATAAAAGATTTCACACACAGGAGCATGATTAAGTTAAAGCACTAATTTTCTTGTCTTGTGTCTTGGTTCTTGTATCTTGATTCTAAATTTTAAACACATGAAAATTAAAACTATTCTTTACATCATCAGCATTATTTTTATAGTAACATCTATGTTATTAGTTGTAGAGTTTCCCAATTCAGGAAGGATGAATGTAATTGCAGGTGTAATTGCACCGCTTGGGATTATTTTAAATATTGCTGCATGTATTCTAAGTTGCAATAGCAAGAATTCAAACTAAAAAAACAGCACAAAATATATAAAACCAAAAAATACAAACCATGATAAAACTGTTTTTTTACTTTGGAATTGTTATAGGGAGTATGTTTCCCATAATAAACTCAAAACCCAAACCCCCAAAAGTGGAAAAAGATAGTGTGCAAATAGTTCCTGCAAATAATTGTGAAACTACTAATTGCAATGTTCAAAATAAATAAAATAGTAATGCCCTATCGAAATGTTTAACAAATCCACTTTACACCACATAAAAAAAACCTTCGTAAAAC
>JALUZN010000137.1 GCA_027011835.1 Draconibacterium sp.
GGGGTATGTTTACTCATTTAGCAGCCCTGGCAGGATTAGTTGGAATTCCTTTTGGAAATATTATTGGCCCGCTTATCATTTATATGATAAAAAAGGATGAGTTCGAATTTGTTTCGGAACAAGGAAAAAATGTACTTAACTTCCAGATTTCCTGGTCGATTATTTTTATTATCTCAGCTATTTTAATGATTGTGGTAGTTGGAATATTTCTGTTAATCGGTTTTGGAATTGCGTGGTTGGTTTTTGTTATTCTAGGAACAATTGCTGCAAATAAAGGCGAATCGTATAAATATCCACTTACCTATCAGTTTATTAAGTAGGTTGTTTTTACCATTTGAAAAATGGATTTTTGCTATGTGAAGAATAGCGGAAATCCATTTTTTTTGTCCCCATTTTCCCCCATAATCGGTATTAATTTATATTTTTGCAACCTGATAAAAAGAACAAGATAATGGCACAAAAACCTTCGATTCCAAAAGGAACCCGCGACTTTTCTCCTGTTGAAATGGTGAGAAGAAACTATATTTTCGATACGATTAAAGAGGTATTTCGTTTGTATGGTTTTCAACCCATCGAAACTCCTGCTATGGAGAATCTTTCTACGTTAATGGGAAAATATGGCGAAGAGGGCGATAAGCTGCTGTTTAAAATTCTTAACTCGGGCGACTTTATCTCGAAGGTTCCCGACGAGATTCTCGACCAAAAAAGTTCGGCAAAAATTACAACAAAAATTTCGGAGAAAGGGTTGCGTTACGACCTTACTGTACCATTTGCCCGTTACGTTGTGCAGTATCGGAACGATATTTCTTTTCCGTTTAAACGCTACCAAATTCAACCGGTTTGGCGTGCCGACCGGCCACAAAAAGGACGCTATCGCGAATTTTACCAGTGCGATGTTGACGTGATAGGAAGCAATAGTTTGCTGAATGAAGTTGAACTTGTGCAAATTATCGATGATGTTTTTAAACGACTGAAAATTAATACGGTAGTAAAAATTAATAACCGGAAAATTTTAGCCGGAATCGCCGAAGCAATTGGCGAAGCCAACCGTATAATCGACATTACCGTTGCCGTAGATAAGCTCGATAAAATTGGAATGGAAAAGGTAAACGCCGAAATGTTGGAGCGTGGTATTTCAGAAAGTGCAATTGAAAAGTTACAACCCATTTTATTGCTCGAGGGAACAACCTCGGAAAAACTCGTGCAAATAGAAAAAGTAATTGGCAACACCGAAGTTGGAGCGAAAGGAATTGCCGAAATGAAAACGCTGTTTGGGTATCTCGAAAAGTTTGAGTTGGAAACCGATGTTGAACTCGATTTAACGTTGGCTCGCGGATTGAATTACTATACCGGGGCAATTTTCGAAGTGAAATCGAAAGATGTGCAAATTGGCAGTATTTGCGGTGGTGGCCGTTACGACGATTTAACAGGAATTTTTGGTATGCCCAATGTGTCGGGAGTGGGCATTTCGTTTGGTGCCGAAAGAATTTACGATGTGCTTATTCAGCAAGATTCATTTCCGAAAGAGTCGCTTGAGATAACAAAAGCTCTGTTTGTTAATTTCGGTGAAAAAGAGGAAGCATACTGTTTGCCAATTCTTGCCAAATTGCGAAAGAACGGCGTGAATGCAGAAATTTTTCCTGAAAGTTCGAAAATGAAAAAACAGATGAATTATGCCAACCGCAAACAAATTCCGTATGTAATTTTGGCAGGCGAGTCGGAAATGGAAGCCGGAAAATTTACCCTGAAAAATATGGACAGCGGCGAGCAAAAATTGGTTTCGGCCGAAGAACTGATAAAAATCCTTTCATAACTGCTTTTCTTGTGTAATCTTGCACGAAAATTGAAACTATGATAATTTCAAATTCAAATCGTCCGTTAAAATCACTTGGTGGCGATGTTCGCTTTCCGTGAATGAAATTAAACCGGGTTGTAAGCCCATCTTAAAACATTACGAATCCTACACTACTTCAGAAATTTAGTTGAAACTTCTTCTGAAATTTCATGGGTTAATGTTATTGAAAAACGGCCTGTTGAGCCAATTAATACTTTTCATTTTTTATTTGCAATTGTTGTTATAAAACATTCATGATAAAAGAATTCACACACAAGAGCATGATTACAAAAAAGCACTAATTTTCTCGTCTTGTGTCTTGATTCTAGTATCTTGAATCTAATTTTTAATCAGATGAAAACACGGATATTTGAAATTACTCCCAATAATCTCACATTCGAAATTATTCAGGATATTCTTGAAAACGATATAAAACTTAAGCTTTCCGAAGAGTCGAAGAAGCTTATTCAAAAAAGTAAAAACTATCTCGACAAAAAGTTGGAAGACTCGGAAAAACCGATTTATGGAATTAATACCGGTTTTGGAGCGCTTTGCGACATCGAAATATCGAAAGACGAATTGAGTAAATTGCAGGAGAATCTGGTAATATCGCATGCCTGCAATATTGGCACCGAGGTGCCAAGCGATGTGGTTAAATTAATGTTGCTGTTAAAAGCGCATGCCCTTTCGAAAGGAAACTCGGCTGTACAGATAAAAACAGTAGAGCGAATTATCGACCTTTTTAATTACAATATTTTGCCGTTGGTTTACGAACAGGGCTCGCTGGGTGCCAGTGGCGATTTAGCTCCGTTGGCAATGCTTTTCCTGCCGTTAATCGGGCTTGGAGAAGTTAATTTTGAAGGAGAAAAAACCGATGCAAAAAAGGTTCTCGAACGATTTGGCTGGTCGCCCATAAAACTCGAAGCAAAAGAGGGGCTTGCCCTGTTAAACGGCACTCAATTTATGAGTGCACACGCCGTTTACACACTGTTGAAAACGTTCCGGATAATCGATCAGGGAGATATAATTGGCGCTCTGTCTCTCGATGCATTTAACGGTTTAATCGAGCCTTTTTCGGAGAATATTCAGAAAGTACGACCACATAAAGGGCAGTGTACAACTGCCGGGAATTTCAGAAAATTATTGAAGGGCAGCGAGTTGATGGCGGAGCCAAAGGTTCATATTCAAGACCCCTATTCGTTCCGGTGTATCCCGCAAGTTCATGGAGCTGTTAGAGATGCAGTAAATTATGTGGCAGGCGTTGTGGAAACTGAAATAAATTCAGTTACCGACAATCCGACTGTTTTCCCCGATGACGACCAGATTATTTCGGGTGGTAATTTTCATGGCGAGCCACTGGCTCTCGTTCTTGATTTTCTTGCAATTGCGTTGAGTGAACTGGGAAGTATTTCGGAGCGACGTACTTACCGGTTAATTTCAGGCGAACGTAAATTGCCTGAATTTTTGG
>JALUZN010000138.1 GCA_027011835.1 Draconibacterium sp.
AGGTAAATGTAAAGAAACTGTTGCTGTAGTGGCCAGCGATGTTTTCGAGAGTAAACTAAATGCTTTTATAGAAGCGGCAAATAAAAATAATTCGGATAAAAACATCGATGCCGACGTAAAGGGATATCACTACTACCGTGAACTGCTTGAACGAAGCGATATTGATGCAGTAGTAATTGCCACACCCGACCACTGGCATGCACAAATAGTAGTTGATGCGGCCAAAGCGGGCAAAGATATTTATTGCGAAAAGCCACTGGCTTTAACCGTTGCTGAGGGGCGTGCTATGGTAAATGCCACACGAAAATACGACCGTGTTTTTCAAACCGGAAATATGCAACGTTCGTGGCACGATTTTCGTCATGCTGTTGAACTTGTACGCAATGGATACATTGGCGAGGTAAAAGAGATAAATGTAAGTGTTGGCGAGCCGGTAAAACAGTGCGATTTGCCTACCGAAGAAGTGCCCGAAGGATTAGACTGGAACGAATGGATTGGACCGTCGTTGTACCGTGGATATAATAAAATTCTGGCTCCAACCGATGCACGAAAAGACCCGTGGGCATGGTGGCGAGGGTATCGTAATTTTGGTGGTGGGTTTATTACCGACTGGGGGGCACACATGTTCGATATTGCACAGTGGGCACTCGACATGGATGAATCGGGTCCGGTCAGATTTCTTCCTCCCGATAAACCTGCTCAGTCGCACGGACTTACAATGGTCTACAAAAACGGTGTTCGCGTAAACCATAAACTTTGGGGGACAAAAGATGATGGGAACGCAGTACAAATTATTGGTACGGAAGGACGCATTGAGGTAAGCCGTTCGTTTTTACGTACTTTCCCCGATAAAAAACTGGCAAAAGCAGAACTGAAAGAGACCGATAAACGGGTCTATTTCTCCGACAATCACTATCAAGATTGGGTTGATGCAATGAAAAACCGCACACGGCCAATCTCCGATGTTGAAACAGGACACCGAACAGCTTCGGTTTGTAATGTTGCAAACATTGCTTACGAATTACAACGTCCGCTTTTATGGAACCCCGATAACGAAAAGTTTGTTGGCGACGACGGTGCTGATATGATGCTCAATCGTGCTTATCGAGGAAAATGGGACTATACAAATTTTTAGAGTTGTAATATAAATTTATGCAATGATTTCGAGACAGGAGCTTGAAACTTGTAAAAACGGCCATAATACTTTCTATAACTGAATTTATTGGTAGCTTCCACAAAATTTGTGGTAGAATATTTAATTGAAAACAATGGAGAAAGCCAACATTAAAAAGAACGTTTTAACCAAGATAATTGAAATTATCGACACACAAATTGATGCAACGAGAATTGCACTTGCTGCCGCAAAAGAGTCGCGCGATAACGAAACAAAATGTAGTGTTGGCGATAAATATGAAACAAGTCGCACAATGATGCAACTTGAGGTGGAGAAAAACAGAGTACTTCTGAATCAATCGCTTGAGATAAAAAATAAGCTTGCCCGGATACATCCCTACAAGGTTAACGAAACGGTTGGATTTGGAAGTTTGGTATTTACCAACCACCAAGACTATTTTATTGCTATTGCTACCGGGAAAATTAAAATTAGCAACCACGAATTCTATTGTATCTCTTTGGCATCACCCATTGGAAAACTATTGAAAGGGAAAAAAGCAGGAGAAATAATCGAGTTCCGGAGTGAAAAGATTACAATAACAGAGGTGAAATAATTTTGACAATGAAACGAAGAAACTTTTTACAAGCAGCTGTTCTCAGTGGAGCAGGTGTTGCATTAAATCCATTCAATTCATCGGCAAGTAAGAGGAGAGTTGAAAGCATTCGTGGTACTTTCTCCGAAACCGGGAACAAAGTCTTAATCTATACAAAAACTAAAATTGAACCGGCTCGTATTTTTCATATTACCGATACACACCTCTCTATTGATGATGAACGTGGAAGGAAGTATCGGGAGTTTAGTAAGCGAATGGCCGGAGCATACAATGTGAACTCCCACTTTCAAACCAATGAAAAGTTATCTGCTAAAGAGAGTTTTGAACTTACACTCAATCTTGCCAAAGAACAAAAAATCGACTTTCTTGCACTTACTGGCGATATTTTTAGTTTTCCGTCGGAAGCAGCTGTTGAGTGGGCATTTCAAAAATTAGCCGATACGGGAATTCCGTTTGCTTACATTGCCGGAAACCACGATTGGCATTACGAAGGAATGAAAGGCAGCGAGAAGCAGTTGCGTTCTGTCTGGACAGCAAAACGTTTAAAATTAATGTATCAGGGGAATAATCCTCTCTTTGCCACTTATGTATTTAAAGGAGTGCGATATGTTTGCATCGACAATTCTACCTATGAAATTGAGCCCGACCAGTTACAATTTTTTAAGGAGCAGGTAAAAAGCAACGAGCCAATGATTTTGCTTATGCATATTCCGCTGTTTATGCCGGGCCGGCCAATGGGTTTTGGTTGTGCAAATCCAGAGTGGGGAGCTAAAAACGATAAAAATTTTGAAATAGAACGACGCGAAAAATGGCCGGAAAAAGGGCACTCTAAAACCACTTATCGTTTTTACGAAGAGGTTTTTAATGCTCCAAACCTTTTAACTGTTTTGGCCGGGCATACACACCAACAATCGCTCGATATTAAGAATGGAGTACCACAGTTTGTATCGGCACACAACGCTACCGGTTATTATGCCGATATCCGAATATCTACTCTTCCCGAATATCAGAAATAGACAATTCCTACAAAAAAAAAACGGGTTTTAACGCTGCTGCAGCATTAAAACCCGTTCAAATCTATTTATAAAGAACTATAAAATAATTCTGTTCCTTAATACGTCAATTTGCTTTTCAATTGCTTTAACTTCTTTTGCTTTGTATATATTAATTGGGTCGAGCTTAAGAATTTTATCCTTATTAACCTCCAGCTCTTTATACATATCAATTAAATCTTCTAACTCCTTTTTGTTGATGATTTTTGGCGAGTTGTCGAAATAAGGAGACATAATTTCATATGCTTTCTCGAGCGGTTTACGCTGCTTTGCCATAAAGATTAGTAAGTTCCTTTTTAAGTCGGCAGTAGCTGCATCGGGTAAGTCCGATTCCGTTGCTTTTGCAAGTAATCCGGAAATGATATGCAATTTTTCTATGTAATTCCCGGTGTAATGGACAAAAAGGAGGCTAATTTTAAGTACATCTGCTCATGTGGACAAAAAGGAGGCTGTATTTATTAACGATATTTGACAGTGAGATAGAGTATAATTATCTTTACAAAATCAGACAAAA
>JALUZN010000139.1 GCA_027011835.1 Draconibacterium sp.
ATTATAAGATTAGCCGTTTAAAATAATAGCAATGCCTTTTCGTTATTCTTATTCACAATGGAAAACCTGGTTAGAAAAAAAATTATGCAAAAATATTTACTCTTACTTGTTCTCTCGGTTTTAGCTACTATTTCGAGTGCCCAACAACGTAAAGCAGGCTCGTGGAAAGATTATCTTTCGTATGCCAGCGCCACAAAAATTGCCATTTCTTCCGAAAAAATATATTGTGTTACCGAAGGGGGACTGTTTTATTACGATACACAGGACAACAGCATTAGCAAAATTTCGGGGAAAGTGCCGCTCTCCGATTTTGGTATAAAAACCATTGCTTACAGTGCCGAGAACAGTGTTTTGGTAGTGGCGTATAAAAACAGTAACATCGATTTAATTTATAACGACGGAAGTGTGATTAACCTCTCCGATATAAAGCGGAAACAGTTAACCGGCGACAAATCGATTAATAACATTTCGTTTTCGGGAAACGAAGCTTTTTTTGCAACCGGTTTTGGAGTGGTGGTATTAAATCTCGACAAAAAAGAGATTAAGGCAACGTACTTAATTGGCGACGAAGGAAAAGCTCTTCCTGTATTCGATATTGCTGTTTATAACCGGAGAATTTATGCAGCCACCGACAAAGGAGTGCGTTGGGCAGAAAAAGAGGGAACAAATTTGCAGGATTTTAACAACTGGCATTTGGTTGAAGATATTCAGCATGCAACAGAAAAATTTAATCAGCTCGAAGTTTTTAACGGGAAACTGATTGCAAATTATACACCCGGAGAATGGTACAGCGACCAAATGTATAGTTTTAGCGGTGATGGTTGGCAGCCTTACATTTCGCAAATCCGATTTGCACACGACATTCAAGCCGGCAATAACTACCTTACAATTGCAAGCCGCGATGTAGTTTTTGTTGTCGACGGAAACGACAATATTATTGGCCAGATTAAAAGCTACCAGTTTGGCGACGAGCAGGTCTCGCCCATACATCCCCGGAGTAGTGGCGTTGCTGCCGATGGTTCGGTGTGGATTGCCGATTATGAAGAGGTTCTTGTCAGGTTAACCGGAAATAACTTCGAAAAAGCATCTCCAAATGGCCCTATCGACAATGTTATCTTTTCGTTGCACGAGCACAATTCATCTATTTGGGTTACTCCCGGAGGACTTACCGGGTGGGAAGAACCGCGATTCCAGCGTTTTAGGAATGATGAATGGGATTATTTTACAAAAAAAGAGAATCCGGAACTCGATGGATTTTCTAATATTGTTGCCATTGCAGTCGACCCGGCTGACGAGAATCATTTTTTTGTAGCAAGTTGGGGCGGTGGCCTTTTGGAATATAAAAACGATGAATTTGTACAACGCTATACAAATTTAAACAGTCCGTTAGAAACGGCTTTGCCCGGTCAGCCGCAGGAACCGTATGTGCGAATTGGCGGACTTGATTTCGACAGCGAAGGAAATTTGTGGATTACCAATGCTGCTGTTGCACACAACCTGCATAAATTGTCGCCGGCAGGCGAATGGCAGTCGTTTACACTACCCGAAATTGCAAACCAATGGAATACCGGAACTGTTATTGTAACAAGAAACGAGGATAAATGGGTGGTTGTTTTAAGGGGGCACGACATTTATGTTGTCGATAGAACGGGAGCAAATAAAAAACACCTTCTGGTAACATCGTATTTTAATAACGGGCAAAACGAAATTTACAATCGTATGAACGATATTTATTCCATTGCCGAAGATAACGAAGGTGCAATTTGGGTGGGCACATCGAAAGGGGTTGCCCTTTATAATGTGCCTTCGCGTATTTGGGACTCGGAACCCATGTTTGCCACCCAGCCAAGTTTAGATTTAAAAGATGGTGTTTACCATCCGTTGCTGGCCACCGAAGTGGTTACGGCAATTGCGGTAGACGGAGCAAACCGAAAATGGTTTGGCACAAAAGAGTCGGGAGTTTTTCTTATTTCGGAAAACGGCGACTCCGAAGTTCTGCACTTTACAAAAGAGAACAGCCCGCTATTGTCGAATAAAATTTTTGCCATTGCCATTAATCAAAAATCGGGCGAAGTATTCTTTGGCACCGATAAAGGTTTGGTTTCGTATCAGGGCAATGCAATTAGCGGAAAAAGTAGTTACGACAATGTGTATGTTTATCCAAATCCGGTGCGCGAAACTTACGACGGGCCAATAACCATTACCGGATTGATTGAAAATACCGACGTTAAAATAACCGATATTACCGGAAATTTGGTTTTTAAAACCACTTCGCTGGGCGGGCAAGCTGTTTGGGACGGTACAAATTTAAATGGCCGGCGTGTTAAAACCGGGGTGTATCTGGTTTTTTGTAACGACAAAACCGGCGGGCAAACTCAAATTACAAAGCTGCTTTTTATCCATTAATTATATTTGAACTGAAAATGCTTGCCACGACCGAAGGAATTGTTTTACATTTTATTAAATATGGCGAAAGCAGTGTTGTCAGCACAATTTACACCCGTGATTTTGGCCGGCAGAGTTATTTGATAAATGCTGCCCGCGGTAAGAAATCGAAAAACAGAGCCGGTTTATTACAGCACCTTTTTTTTGTCGATTTGGTCGCCTATCAAAAACAGTCGCACGAGTTGCACCGAATAAAAGAGCTGCGAATTAATTCGGCTTATCAGAATATACCTTTCGACATTGCAAAATCGACACAGGTAATTTTTTTAGCCGAGGTTTTGTATAAAGTATTGCGCGAACAGGAGAGTTTCCCCGAAATGTTCGATTTTATTAAAAGCACACTTCTCTATTTCGATCTGCTCGAAGAGGGATACTCGAACTTTCACCTTTTCTTCCTTTTCCGGCTTACCGAATACCTCGGATTTTTACCAGACACAAGCAAAACAGGGTTCGAAGTCTGGTTCGATTATAAAAAAGGGAAAATGGTTTCGGCACAACCTTCGCATCCTTTTTTTGCCAATAAAGAGGTTTCCGAAAAACTGATTACACTGGCAGGTTTAAAAATTCACGAGCTCCCCAATTTTAAAGTTTCTGCTGCAATGCGCGGAAACTTATTAACTGTTTTGCTCGATTACTACCAGTTGCATTTCGATAATTTAGGCGAAATAAAATCGATTGGTGTATTAAAAGAGGTTTTTGGGTAACCCTGACTTTCTTGCAAAAAACATCTTACGATGTGGAGAAGAAAAAGAACCCATAAAGCAAACTCCGGGGAAATCTTCAATTGGAAACCAATTGCCAAAATCATATCGAGCGAGTAAAAAGTAACGTTGTACTGTTTACCATCATTGGCAGTTGTAAAGTAATTCTTTACAACTGAACTGTCTTCTAACTCTCCTTCATTCAGTATGTTAGATATGTGTTGCCCGATGTTTTGTTTTGAGGTGGCAAAAAGTTCGGCAAGCTGATTTTGGTTCATCCAAATATTGCCGTCTTTAGCGTATAAAGCTACCGACGCTTTTCCATCGGCAGTTTTATAAATGATAATATTTTGCTGGCTATTGTTATTCATCTTACCTTATTGAATTTTCTATAATGGCAAATACATTGTTGGTTAACCCGTAATATTTATAACTCATTTGGTTTATTTCTTTGTCGGCTTTTTCGATTTCGACTTGAAGTTGATTTATCGGTAAATTGCATGAGTAGTGGCAAATTGCGTGCTTCTTTCCTGTCAAACCACTATGCAGTTTGACAGGGCTAAAGGCCTTGATATTATGCACTCTACCTGTCATTACTTTAGTGGCGAATTATTTTTATCATAGGGAAATCCTGCTTTATCTAAAAGTTCATATTTCCATCTATGTTTGTCATTATTCCATCTTTTACTTTGACTTCTCAATTGAGCTACATCATCACGCATTTTTTTTACGGCTTTTTTCTCTTTGTCTGAAAGATTTTTAAGTTTTCCATTTTGAGTTAATTCTTCAATTTTCCTCCAATTATCAAGTTTCTTTTCAATGCTTTCACGATGTTTTTGTTTTTCCCATTCCCACTCAACTCCATTTCGAGATAACAAATCTCCTAATAATTCAATTCTTATTTGACTTATCAAATCATCCCTATTCTCTCGTTCCTGTCTGGCTTTTAAAGTCATTTGGTCATTCAACCAATGTCCAACAGTAGTTTTTTGAGAAGGTACGGTTTTATAATTGTTTTTTTTGCTGTAATACTGCTCTAATTCAACTAAATTGTTAGTCCATTCATCATCTTTTGGTCTGCTACCAATACTTGAAGCTTCCCATAAGAAATTAATAGAGTTCATCTTATTCTCTTCGTGTTCTGTCCAAGGAGGAGGGTAATTTTCATTCCCTTTTCTTCTTTGTTTTTGGTATGCACACCAAGTACCTAATTTGTAATAGGGATTTGATTTGTCTGTAAATTGAGGGACGTGAGTATAGAAGCTATTTGGGTCAACTTTGTTTTTGTAATCAACAAGCTTCTGAAAATCCTTATCCCATTTAATTAATCTTTTTCTCAACCTGCCGACACCCCCAAATGGAAAATCAACACTTTTTAATCTATCCTCAATATCTTTTGGCAAATCATTTTTGTTGTATAGAGCATTCATTTTTTGATACCAGCGAAATAATTCTCTTTCCTCGTCATTTTCTGTATGTTTACTCACAATACCTGATGGTCTAACATCTCTTTTATAAATTATATAACGGTCAAGTAAAATCTCAAATCTTTCATAATCATATGCAGTAAAATGACGTTCTCTATTTCTGTTTTTTAAGTGTTTTTGTTCAAATCCAGTTTCTATATCAAATTCTGTTATTTCCACACTTTCATCTTGTCCTTCTTCGTTTTCTCCATCAGTTGATTTTGGCTCATTCTTTTTGCCTCCACGTTTAATCTGATTAAAAAGTAGATTTTGATTTTCTAATTCTTTGAGTAAATCATTGTCCAGTAATTTGAGTTTGGTGGCAGAAAGGTTTAATAAATCTCCGAAATATTTTTTAATCTCTCCAAGTACATTTATTCCTTGTTTATCGGTATTTGTAAAAAAATCAAGTTGAATAGAAGCTTCAATGTTATTTTTAATTCCAGAACTTGTAAGATTTGAAGAACCCATTATTATTCGAGTATGTCTCTCTCCTTCAAAAATGAATAATTTTGGATGATAGGTTACATATTCTCTTCTATCGTGATAAACGTATGTTTCAATATTTTCCTTAATCAGTTGTTCAAGAGCTTCTTTTGATGTTCCTCTGTTGTCAACTCCAATAAAAAAGCGAATTTGGGTATAATTCTCTTGTGCTTTTTTTATGTATGGTGCTAACAATTTCACTCCTGAAATTGCTGCAAATGCGACAAATCCGTTAAAAATATCATATTTAGGACTCGCAAATGAAGCAGCAAGTTGTTTTCCAACATTGAATTTATTTTCTGTATCAAGGCCGTGTCCTAAAAATTTTGCTCTCATTTTGCAGTGTCTTTTTTTTGCCCCTAACTCTGTTTTATAGGTATTAAAATATTCTCCCCATTCGTCTTGCTGAATAAGTGAGAGTTTTATTTTTTTCTTTTTAAGTTCGGCAACAAAAATTTTAAATTATTACTGTCCGATAAAAATACAAAATAAAAACATAAATTAATTAAGTGCCTGATAGGCAGGGTTAAATAGATTGAGTTAAGGATATTTAAAAATAAGCCTCTTAAAACAAAGACGGCTGTATCAGCTCATCATTGGTTTCCAAGACTCACTTCATAATTCGGGTTGGTTTAATATTTAAATAGATTTTCAGGGTCATTAAATTTAAATTACCCCATTAATCCAAAAGTTGAATTGGTACCTTCCTGTCTGCTTATCTTTTATCGGATAATAATGAATCAGAAAAGTTTTTTAAATCCGATTACCTCTTTTACTTCCTGTAAAGTTTTTATGGCCGATTCGCGTGCTTTTTCGGCACCTGTTTTAGCCACTTTTGCAAGATAAGCATCGTCGCCGTGAATTTCGAGAATTCGCTCGCGAATAGGCGTTGTGTATGCAATAATATCTTCGGCCAGCTGTTTTTTCAGGTCTCCGTAACGAATTTCGCATTTGTTATACAACTCGTCGAAATGCGCAACGGTGTCGGGTGTCGAAACAATGTCCATAAGAGTAAAAAGATTTTGAATGGCCTCGGGTTTTTTCTGATTCATTTCGGTAGGACCCGAATCGGTAACGGCACGCATCACTTTTTTACGAATCGATTTTGGGTCTTCGACCAAATTTATTGCATTTCCTTCCGATTTTCCCATTTTCCCGCTACCGTCGAGTCCGGGAATTTTAATCATATCGCCGCCACCGGCAGTAAATGGGCGGGGAATTGGAAACACTTCGGTTTTATACATTCGGTTAAATCGTTTGGCAAATTTACGAGCCATCTCAAGGTTTTGTTCCTGATCTTTGCCAACCGGAACAAAATCGGCTTTATGAATAATAATGTCGGCAGCCATTAAAACAGGGTAAGTTAACAGTCCGGCATTTACATTGTCGGGTTGCTGACGAGCTTTATCTTTAAACGAAGTAGTGCGTTCCAATTCACCCAAATAGGCGTTCATATTCAGAAAAGCATAAAGTTCCGAAACCTCGGGGACATCGCTCTGAATAAAAATAGTTGCCTTTTCGGGGTCGATTCCACAGGCAAGATATTCGGCCAAAACCTGGCGTACACCGGCTTGTAAATTCCCCGGTGTTGGATGCGTGGTTAACGAGTGAATATCGGCAATAAAAAAATAGCAACTAAAATCGTTTTGCATTTTAATAAAGTTCTGCACTGCACCAAAGTAATTTCCGAGGTGCAAAAATCCTGTAGGTCTTATCCCGCTTACAACTGTCGGCTTGTTCATCTTATTCTTGTTTTTAAAGTGCTGCAAAAATAGATATTCGAACCTAAACTAAAAAATGTATTGGACTAAGAAGGAGAAAAAACGGCTATTGGTAACAAAAAAAGTGGCATCTCCGGAAATTGGTGATGCCACTTTTTTGTCGATTAGATTTTAATCTAATTTGTATCGTTCAGTTTTGTAATGTCGAGAATAAAACCTTCCATTCCAACAATTTTGTTTCCAATATAAATTGGATTTGCCGAAAGAATATGTTTTCCGGTTGAGCCGTCTTTGCATCTGCGTTCGGCAATAACTCCCGAGATGGTTTCGCCTGCCATAACTTTTTTGAATGACTCTTCAAGTTTCCCTACTTCCGACGGATTTCTTGTCAGTTCAAAATGGTGCCCGATTACTTCGTCTTTACTGTCGAATTTATAGAGTTTAAGCCACGCTTCGTTTACATCGGCAATAATGCCGTTTTCATCGAGGCGATAATAGCCGGCGCCACTGTTACGAACGGCAAAGGTCATGTGCTCGTTCAGCTTTTCTGCTTCCGAAATGTCGAGAATAAAACCTCCCAGTCCAACAATTTCTCCGTCTTCGAAAACCGGATTTGCTGATAGCAGGTGTTTCCCGGTCGAACCGTCGAAACATTTTCGGGTAACGGGAATTCCGGTAATTATTTCGCCGTTTAAAACTTTGGCTACCAAATCGTCCAATTCAGTCAGGTTCTTTTCGTCGCGGGTTACCGAGTAGTGTTTGCCAACCACTTTACTGCGGTCTTTGCATTTATACATTTCGAGCCAGGCATCGTTAACGTCAATTATTGTCCCGTTTAAGTCGAGGCGGTAGTAGCCGGCAACACTCTCGTCGACAGCTTTTTGCAGATTTTGCATACGTTCTTCTTCTTCGTCAATATCAATCACTTCCCATCCGGTTATCATGGCTTTAATGCTCGATAGTGGTGTGTCGCCGGTGGTTGTTAAATAAACGTGTGCAATAACAAAAGCCAGCAAAGTAAATGCCCCGAAGGTGTGAATTACGGCAATTGTACTTAATCCGAACACATGCCCAGGATTGTTTGGATACACATAAAAAAGGTAGATAAATCCGGTAATAACCTGAACTGGAAGTACCAGCAGCTTTAGCCCGAGATAAATTAAGCGTTGTAACGGATTAAACTTGTTGTAAATGGTTTTATGGGTCGGGTGTGGAGCTCCTTTAAAAATACCTGTTATGTAGTACGAAATTTGTTCTTTTATAAACTTTGTTGTGGGAATGTATTGTTTCCATTCGCCGGTAACAAAATGCCAGAAAATGGCAAAAACGATAAGTACCAGTAGTGCCCAGGCGGCAATGTTGTGAAGCTGCACTGCCCGTTGAAATCCTATTATATGGTAGGCTCCGTGAACTTCGAATCCGGTAAATGCCAAAAAGAAAATTAATAATGCCTGATTCCAGTGCCAGAATCTCTCAAATCCTCTGTATATATATGTCTTCTTCTTCATAATTCTTCAATTATTTTTTAATAATTCGTAGTGTTGCGTGAATGATAACTCCAAGTAATGAGAGGAGTATCATAATAACTCCTGTTACATCGAGCAGGTTATTATAGTCGCGTCCGGGCAGGTAAAAGTCGGTTACTTTAGCTAATCTTCCGTTGCGCGAGTGACACTGGGTACAAGTAAGCGACTCTTTGCGCGGTGCTACCATGTGATTTACCGGCCAGTCCATTTGAGTTGAAACAAATCCATATTCTCCACTATATGGAAGACCAACTTCAGCCATTCCGGTTTTTGCGGCTTTGTTCCAGTCGAAATTTAACCAGTACGAAGTGGTGTCTTTTCCAAACAGATGAGGAATTATCATGTAATTATTTTTGGCGTCGTAAATCTGTTTTCCGGTAAATCGTTTAACCGGAATAATTTTTGAATTTTTATCGGTGTAGTTGCCTAAGAAGTAGTTTAAATGAACTGTTTTTGTCGGATCAATTTTGTCGCCCATAATATAGTGGCGTGCTTCTCCGTTCGACCAAATGTATTCGGGTTTAACATTTTTCTCCCAAATAAAGCTACCCTTTTTGGTGTGATATGTCATTGCTCCGGCACTGTCTTTTTTCATCATCATGCTTCCATCGGGATTAAATTTCCCGGCTGTCGACCAGTCCCAGTACATTTTTGTCGGATTGACTTTTGCAAACTCGGGAATATGGCAAGTCTGACAAGCAATCCGGTCGGTGTGCTGGTTTAATATAGGGTTTTCATGAGGCGCATTAGTGTGGCACTCTTCGCAACTAACCCGGTTTTTGTTGGCCGATGCAATAGAATACAAGTTCCCTTTTATGTCGTGTCTTTTGGTTTTGTGGCACTCTATACAACCCATATTTGCACTGTTAATTCCCATATGAACATCAACTTTTCGCGATGTTTTATTCAATGCCATCTCCAAATCGCCGTGTTTTACATTGTTTCCGCCACCGCCAACGTAATGGCAGGCTCCGCAGTTATGACGCTGTGGTTTCCCAATGCTTCTTAAAACTTTTTTGTAATCGAACGGATGCGAAGCAATTCCGCAAATTACCAGCTCTTCTTTTGCAGGAAGCCCGTAATCGCCGGTGGCTTTTTTGTAAATTCCAGATTGGTCGTGGCAAACAATACAGTCGATGTTTCTGCTGTCGTCGAATTTTGCATTCATGTCTTTCCACCCATAACCAATATGGCAACTCGAACAGAGCTTTTCGTTCGATTTTGTTCCGATACAGAAGTTGTTTACAATATTTTTTTTGCCAAGCATAATGGTGTCGCCATTATCTTTAATGTATGGTTTCGCCCATTTCCAGTGCGAAGTGGCCATTACTTCCTGGTCGGTTTTGTTGTGGCACGAAAGACAGGCTTCGGTTATTTGCTGGGGCGAATCAAAGTCTTGTTGCAATATTTTAAATTTGCTGTGGTCGACTTTGGCAACTGTGTCGACCTCGTAATTAACAAGTTTAATAGGAACGCGCTCAGTGTGTGTGGTTGTGTTATGAATATAGATACCACCCAGTACCCATGGAATGGCAATGGCGATAAACAAAGCTAAAAGCTTAATGAATTTTTGTTGCGATTTTTTTACTGTTAGCATTATAATTGGTTTTTAGACTTATTAATAAGATAGCTGTTTTTTTATACTGAAAAGGTCTGCTCTAAATGGTGTTGAAGCTCTTTAAACCTGCTTTTATCGCAATGCTCGGAGTAGATTCCTACAAAGTCCCAAACATCGTCTTTTACAAACAACGAAACAAGCGACGAGTCGAACAGGTGAAAGTTGCAGCTGAATTTTATGCTTTCCATTCCTGCTAAAAATGTATCGAATTCAATTGGTTTTGGAATTTTAAAAAAGAATTGATTTGGATTCTCTTTATCTTGAAAGATTCCTTTATCGAGTTCCTCAAATTCAATATATTTTTTAAAGTAAATTAAACTGTTGTAACTCTCAATGGTTTTTGAGGGTAGAAACTTAATGCCAAGTTTTTTAAATTCGGCAATTAATTTTGGAAGAATATCTTTGTTTTCCACATTTACACGAATGCAAGCATGCGATTTGTTTTTTACAACTACCTGCCCCGGTGCAATTCGTAACCGCAAATTGAACTGTTTTGTCAGCAGCGGAACATTACGAAGAATGATGTCTTGAAAACATGCAATCTGTTTTTTTACCGGCAAAAACAGATGCCAGTCGTGAACATGTTTGTTCTCCGGAAAATTATTTTTCGAATAGTAGCCCGGCTTGGGATCCGACTCTAAA
This sequence comes from Draconibacterium sp., assembly GCA_027011835.1. Classification (GTDB taxonomy): domain Bacteria; phylum Bacteroidota; class Bacteroidia; order Bacteroidales; family Prolixibacteraceae; genus Draconibacterium. The sequence continues at coordinate 10,606 of JALUZN010000139.1, forward strand.
ACCAGGCAGTTTAAACTTTTGCTAAGCGGCGAACTGGCCATGTCAATCTTCATCGAGAAGCAGGTTAATCCTGCCATGTCTTGATTGTTCATCTTTTCTGTTTTTAAAGTTTTTATTTTTTCAATTTAAAACTTAATTGGATGGCGGCACAAATATAATGAATTTATGTTCGTTGCAGTAGTGTTGTATCATAGATTCATTCTAATTAAACAACTTTAATTTTATGGTATAAAAACGATGTTGTTCTTTGTGAATGTGCACGACGTTTCCCCGCTCTGTTTATTTGTTAAAGTGGTGCGTAATGAGAATGAAGTTGTTGTTTTTTTGCGAAAAGGCATGTAATTGTCTGTGGTTGGTGTAGGTTATTTGTTTTTCTGTTGTTGCTAAAAGAGTAGTTGTGTGCTTGTGCTGCTTAAACAAATAATGGTATAGTGTGGTACAGCTATTTGAAATCCATATAAATATTTATAAATGCTTGCAATGAATAAATA
>JALUZN010000140.1 GCA_027011835.1 Draconibacterium sp.
GATTATCAGTATGATACTGAGGCGTATTGAACAACTATAAAATTTAAAAGATGAAAATAAATTGGGGAACAGGAATTTTAATATTTCTGATAGTATTTTTACTGGCGGCAGCGGGTTTTATCTTTTTTGCATCGCAGCAAGGTATTAATCTTGTTCATAAAGATTATTACGAAAAGGGAGTGGATTACACGCATAAAATGGAAACCGATGCGCGTTCGGTAAAATATAGAAATGCTTTTAAAATAAGTAATTCGGCAACTGCACTTGTGGTGAATATCGAAAAGTCGTTGTCTGACAAAATCGATTCGGGGAGTGTAATTCTCTTCCGCCCTTCCGATTCGGGTAAAGATATCCGGATGACTGTTGAACCCAAAACATCAGAAATACAATTTCCTAAAAAAGATTTACTTCACGGGCGGTATATTCTTAAATTCAGTTGGTATTCCGAGGGTTTAAAATACGAAATCGACCGGCCTGTTAATGTTCAATAAATTTTTAAAATGGCAATTTTACTTTCAGCATTAGTACTCGGTTTAATGGGAAGTTTCCATTGTGCCGGAATGTGTGGCCCCATTGCAATTGCATTGCCGCTACACGGAAACACCGTTCCTCAAAAAATATTTGGAGGGGCACTTTACAATATTGGCCGTACTGTAACTTACGGAATTATGGGCGCTCTCTTCGGACTGTTGGGGCAAGGTGTTGAAATGATTGGAGTTCAGCAAAAAATCTCAATTATTATGGGCGTTTTAATGATTGTTTCGGTACTGTTTCCTGCGCTCTTTAAAAATCAGTACAATATGGAAAAAAGCTGGTTCTCCGTAGTTGGGAAGCTAAAAAGAACGATTGGAAAAATGTTCTCCATCCGGTCGTTCCAGAGTCTGTTTTTTATCGGGCTGCTAAACGGTCTTTTACCGTGTGGACTGGTGTATATGGCAATTGCCGGGGCAATTGGAACGGGCGATGTTTTTCTCGGAGCAATGTATATGATTTTGTTTGGGTTGGGAACAATTCCAATGATGCTCTCCATTTCGCTCGCCGGAAACATTATGAGTGCAGCCATCAGAAAAAGCATCAATAAACTTATTCCGGTCATGGTGGTTATTGTTGGCATATTTTTCATTTTACGCGGATTGAGTTTGGGTATTCCGTTTATCAGCCCGCCAAAAGAGAAAATTGAAAAGAAATTTGAAAAGGGGTTGGAAAAACAACGAACAGAACATCAACAGGAAAGTACGAATAACAGCTACTTTTATTTCACTTAATGAAAAAGGGCGATAATATCTGTGTTCATTGTGGTGCCGACTGCGGGAAGAATCCGGTAATTTGGAACGGTATGCCGTTTTGTTGTAACGGATGTAAAACGGTGTATCAACTGCTGAACGAAAATAAGCTTTATAACTACTACGACCTGGAAGATACGCCCGGAATTAAACTGGAAACGACCACCGAGTTTGGAAATAAATACGCTTTTCTCGACAACGATGAGGTAAAAGAAAAACTCATTCTTTTCAGGGAGGGAGGGCTTTCGAAAGTGAAATTTTATATTCCGGTAATTCATTGTGCGTCGTGTATTTGGCTGCTCGAAAACCTGCATACGCTAAATAAAGCAATAAAACACTCGTTTGTAAACTTCACTAAAAAAGAGGTCGATATAACGTTCTCCGAGTCGCAGCTCAGCTTGCGACAGTTGGTCGAACTGCTCTCGTCGTTGCATTATATTCCCGATTTGTCGATGAGTCTCTCTGATAAAAAGGAAGATTCGAAGTCGTATAAAAAACTTTTGTATAAAATAGGAGTTGCCGGTTTTGTATTTATAAATGTAATGACCTACAGTTTGCCCGCCTATTTCAACGGCAAACCACTCGACGACAAATTGCAATCGGTACTAAGTATCTTAAGTTTTATTCTTGTTATTCCGGTAACTTTTTACAGTGGTAGCGACTACTATATTTCGGCATTTAAAAATATGCTGAAAAAAGTTGTGAGCATCGATTTACCAATTGCTTTGGGAATTTTTGTGCTCTTTTTTGTGTCGGGCTACGACATATTTTTTGCAGGCGGTGCCGGTTATTGCGATAGTTTATCGGGGTTGGTATTTTTTCTTTTGGTGGGAAAGTGGTACCAAAGTCGAACTTACGAAGCGCTTTCGTTCGAGCGGAATTATAAATCGTATTTTCCCATTGCCGTTACAAAAATTAACAAGCAGATTGAAGAGGAGAGTATTCTACTTGAAAAAATTGCCGTTGACGATGTTCTGGTAATTCGCAATAAAGAACTGATACCGGCCGACTCGGAACTGATAGAAGGTGAGGGGCAAATCGATTACAGTTTTGTTACCGGCGAATCGACTCCGGTAATGAAAAAAGCCGGCGATTTTATTTATGCCGGAGGGCGGCAAATGGGCGGAATTATAAAAATAAAAGTTCAAAAAGAGGTTAATCAGAGTCATCTTACAAAGCTTTGGAATCAGGATAAAACGTACGAAAAACCAAGCGATTCGTTAAAGTCACTTTCCGATAAAATAAGTAAATATTTTACACTCACAATTATTGCGGTTGCGGTTGCCGGTTTTATTTTTTGGGCGTTTCGGGGCGAAATAAAAACAGCAATTTTTGTTTTTACCGCAGTTTTAATTGTTGCCTGCCCTTGTGCGCTGGCTCTTTCAATACCATTTACTTTTGGGAATACAATGCGTATTTTTGGTAAAAACGGACTGTACATAAAAAACAGCGATGTAATTGAAAAACTTTCGCACATAACCACTGTCGTTTTCGATAAAACGGGAACGCTCACTCAACCCAATCAGAATAAAATTGTCTATTCAGGCGAACCTTTGTCCGACGAGGAGAGAGATGCTGTTGTTTCGCTGGCAAAACAGTCGACACACCCGTTGAGCAATGCTGTTTCGAAATTTTATAAAGATGTAAATTATACTGCTCCCGACCATTTTGTTGAAGTTCTGGGGCGAGGTGTTTTCGGGAAAGTAAACGGATTGAATATTCGTCTTGGTGCAGAAGAGTATGTAACGAATAAAACAACCGGTAGTAAACAAAAGGCTTCGGTTGTTTATGTGTCTATTAACGATAAAACGAAAGGGTTTTATACTGTTAGCAATCAGTACAGGAAAGGTTTTGAGGAGGTTATTCGGACATTAAAAAAGCAGTTTAAAGTTTATTTATTAACCGGCGACAACAATGGAGAAGAGGAGCATTTGTTAAATTATTTTGAAAAGCAAAATATGCAGTTTAATCAAAAGCCGGGCGATAAAGC
>JALUZN010000141.1 GCA_027011835.1 Draconibacterium sp.
ACACCAAGACACTTTGCTCCCCTTAATTCGTTCATTTTGAACATTTTTTGAAAGAGTTTTTTAATATTCAATTAAAATATATAATTTTGCACAAGGAAGAGTTCCGGAAATCCGGGGTTCTTTCTATTTTTTTATAGTAACAGATAACAGATAAACAAGGAGGATTTAAAAATGTCCGAAGTAACATATTTAACAAAAGAAGGTCTTAAAAAATTAAGAGAAGAATTAGACTACCTAATGAATGTCGAACGTCCGGCAATATCGAAACAAATTGGCGAAGCCATTGAGAAAGGAGATATTTCGGAGAATGCAGAATACGATGCAGCAAAAGATGCACAGGGAATGTTGGAGGCAAAAATGGCAATTATTCAGAATAAAATTGCTAATGCACGTATTTTAGACGAGTCGAAAATAGGAACATCGCAGGTTCAGATTCTAAACAAAGTAACCATTAAAAACAAAAAGAATAATGCATCGATGCAATATACGCTGGTTCCCGAGAGTGAAGCCAATTTAAAAGAGGGTAAAATCTCGGTTAACACACCCATTGCAAAAGGGTTAATGGGGAAAAAAGTGGGCGATGTTGTTGAAATAAAAGTTCCATCGGGGGTCATCCCTTTCGAAATTGTTGAAATTTCAATATAAATAAAATGGCAAGCATTTTCACAAAAATAGTAAACGGCGAAATCCCTGCATATAAAGTTGCCGAAGACGAAAACTACTTCGCTTTTTTAGATATTTTCCCGGTAGCAAAAGGACACGTTTTAGTTATTCCGAAAAAAGAGGTCGACTATCTTTTCGATTTAGACGATGAACTTTACACCGGACTGCAACTGTTTGCAAAAAAAGTGGCTGCCGGATTAAAAAAAGCAATTCCCTGCAAAAAAGTGGGGGTATTGGTTTTAGGACTCGAAGTGCCTCATGCGCACATTCATTTGGTGCCCATGCAAAACGAAGGCGATTTGCTTAATTTCTCCGATAAAAAGAAATTTACACCCGATAAATTTGAAGAGATAGCGAAACTGATTTCAAAAAATATTGAATAAAAGCTCGGTTTTTCCGGGCTTTTTTTTAGCTCAATTCAAGTTGACTTTATAATGACGTATAATTGAATTTAATTATTTTGTGCAAGGTTGAGTTAAAATATTTTTGCATAGCATTTGTTATGGTAAAATATTTTAACGAAAAGATTGTGCAATAGAATAGATTCAATACGGCATTATAAGGTTAATATTGGTATAAAACAGTTACTACAATTTGCAAATTTAAATTTATGTCAAAAAACAAAAATGAGTTAGTAAGCATAGTAGTTCCTTGCTTTAACGATGGGAAATATTTAGAGGAAGCTGTGCAATCAGCATTAAATTCAACATATAAAAATATCGAAATTATTATTGTTGATGACGGTTCAACTGATAATACAAATAAGATAGGAACTGCTCTTTCTACTAAATATCAACAGGTTCAGTATATATACAAAAATAATGCGGGACTTCCGGCAGCACGAAATACAGGAATTGAAAAGGCAGTTGGTAAATATATTTTACCTTTAGATGCCGATGATTTAATTTCTGAAGATTACATTTTTAAAGCAATTAACTATCTTCAAAATAACGAAAAAACCAAGGTTGTTTATTGTAATGCTGAGTTTTTCGAATTGAAAAAAGGAAAGTGGAAATTGCCGCCATTTTCAATTTCAAAACTGGCTAAAAATAATATGATTTTTTGTAGTGCTATTTATAGAAAAAATGAGTGGGAGAGAGTTGGAGGATATTCAGTAGAAATGGATACCGGCTGGGAAGACTGGGAATTTTGGATTTCGGTGTTAAAAGATGGTGGATTTGTTTATAAATTGCCAATTACAGGGTTCTATTACAGAGTAAAGAAAGGTTCTATGAGAAAAGGAATGAGTAAAAGGAGCAAAGCAAAATCAATTGTATTTCTTAATTCAAAACATTCCGATTTTTTTGAACGAGAACTTGGAGGCCCACTTTGCGTATCGCGAAGTATGTCGAAAATAGTAAACAGGTTAAGTCGAATATTTAGATAGAGACAGTGAGGGTACCGGAGTAGTTTTATAAAATCATCTTTTTTTACTTTTATGGTTCGTTATATTTTTATAAATACCTCATAAATAGGGAATTACAAGCTATAAGGTAATTGTCGTAATTTACTTAGAATTAGATCTTTGCAACTTTGCGAGAAACAAAAACATAACGAACTATTATTACTTGATAAGAAATTATAAGAAAATAGCGCTGTTGTGAAATGAGATCTTATATATATTTGAGATTTAAGCCGATGTTGGTCATTACATCAAATCTCAATAATAAAATTAATTGGCATGGAAAACCTGATTGAAGCAGCAGCAAAACTAATAAAAAATTCGAACCACACGATTGCTTTTACCGGTGCTGGAATATCGGTAGAAAGTGGAATACCTCCATTTCGAGGCGAAACAGGATTGTGGGGAAAGTACAATCCTGAAGTGCTGGATATAAATTTCTTTCACGAAAATCCTGAAACATCGTGGCGTTTTATCCGCGAGATATTTTACGACTTCTTTACCGATACAAAACCAAACCCGGCACATTTTGTTTTGGCTGAGATGGAAAGGAGAGGAGTTTTAAAATCGATAATTACACAAAACATCGATAATCTTCATCAGGAGGCAGGAAGTAAAACGGTGCACGAATTTCATGGAAACTCAAAAACATTAATCTGTTTAAAATGTGGAGAACAGTACCGTGCTTCTGAATTCGATTTTAAAAATATTCCGCCAAAATGTAAAAACGACGGCGAGGTACTAAAGCCCGACTTTATTTTCTTTGGCGAAGGAATTCCGCCCGATGCCTATAAAAACTCGTTTGCCGAAGCCGAAAAAGCCGATGTTTGTTTGGTAATAGGCTCTACAGGAGAAGTGATGCCTGCATCGCTTGTGCCGCAAACCGCAAAACAAACCGGAGCAGTAATAATTGAAATAAATCCGGAAGAGACTTCGTACACACGGCAAATTACCGACATTCATTTAAAAGGAAAAGCGGGTGAGATTTTAACGTTGTTAGACGAAGCATTATTTTGAATAATTCGACTAAAAATGGCAGAAGCTCAGGCATATAGAACTATGGGTGTAATGGAAACTCCAACAAGTTTTGCCAATGAGATTATCTCCTAAAAGTTTTAAATATGAAAGTATAAGTTTGCCCTGTAAGAAATAACACTGTTGTAGGTGTGTACAGCTAGCGAACGACTGGTTCTAAAGTTTAGGGA
>JALUZN010000142.1 GCA_027011835.1 Draconibacterium sp.
CTAATGCATGGTTGGATGCGTTCAAGGCAATTTTAATACGTTTTGAAACAAATGAAGTGCATTGGAAAGCATTGAATATACTGGCTTTTATTGTAATTCTATTGCGGAAACTTTAAACAACTTCATTATATACGAATGAAAACTATAACTTTAACATCACTCTTAATCTTTTTTACATTTGGCGTTTTTGCACAAACTCCCGGGTTTGCAAACACCACAGTAATTAACGGTTATGCCGAAAAGATATCGGGAAACGATTTTAATTACACCTCATCAATTCCCACAGTAAAAGCGTGTTTGTTGATACGTGCCACCAACGGAAAATCGACAATGGAGTGGAAAACCGCAGTAGTTCCCAAAAAAATAAAAAGCGATTTTGTAACGTTTGTTTGGCTTGCCGGATTAGGTTCTTCGCCGGGCCGTGCCCGTTTCGATTTGCAAATTAACGGTGCACAAAAATTCTCGTTTTGGGCTGACGGTTTAAATCAATGGGAACAGAAAGCAGACGATGGTTCAACACTCTCGTTTCAAAAAGATATGACCGACCAAAATGGAGATAATTACGGGTTTATTTATCTGAAAATCCCCACTAAAAATGTTGATAAAGGGAAACCGTTAAAACTTAAAGTTACCGGAGCCGGAATGAATAAATCTTCGTGGTACATGACATTTAAATTTCATGTAAATCCGGGATTATCGGTAAAGTCGTTTCCCGCAATAATAAAAGAGAATGGGAAAGAGTACCAACTGGGCGCTGCCGAAATTTTGCATTTTGGCGCACCGGCAAAAGTAAAACTGTTCTTTGATAATAAGTTAGTTAAAGAGACCCGAGTAGATTTTGGATACAACCAGATAGAAGTAAATTTACCCAAAGTAGAAAAAAGTAAACCTATCAGCTATAAACTGAAAATAGGAGATTTTATAGACGAAGGGGAAATAACTGTTAGTCCGATAAAAAAATGGCAGGTAAATTTTGTACAACACACCCACACCGACATTGGTTACACCCGGCCACAAACCGAGATTCTTGCCGAACATTTACGGTATATCGACTATGCGCTGGACTATTGCGACAACACCGACAACTACCCCGAAAGCTCGAAATTCCGCTGGACTTGCGAAGCTGCCTGGCCTGTTGACGAATATTTACGTTGCCGGCCTAAAGCGCAGATTGACCGGTTAAAGAGACGGGTTGCCGAGGGTAGAATTGAACTTTCGGGAATGTATTTTAATTTCGACGGGCTACCCGACGAGCAAATTTTGGCTGCATCGTTACAATCGATAAAACATTTTAGAGAAAACGAGCTACCCGTAAAAGTAGCAATGCAAGATGATGTTAACGGAATTGGCTGGTGCTTAAACGACTATTTCAACAGCCTTGGAATTAAGTATTTAAACATGGGAACACACGGTCACCGTGCATTAATTGCATTCGACAAGCCAACAATGTTCTGGTGGGAATCGCCGTCGGGAAAGCGATTATTGACTTTCAGGGCCGAGCATTATATGACCGGTAATACAGTGTTCAAAATCCATTCGGGCGATTTTAACACCTTCGAAAACGAACTGCTTTCGTATTTAATTAACCTCAACAAAAAAGGGTACAAATACAATTTAATTGCCATTCAACATTCCGGTTTTTTAACCGACAATTCGCCACCGTCAACACTGGCATCGGAGATGATAAAAAAGTGGAACGAAAAATTTGAGTGGCCAAAATTAAAAACAGCTACTGCTTCGGAATTTTTTGAGGAGATGGAGACAAAATATGGCGACAATTTTCCGGTAATAAAAGGTGCGTGGCCCGATTGGTGGACTGACGGATTTGGTGCATCGGCACGCGAAGTGGCAACAGTTCGTACGGCACAAACCGATTTAATTGCCAACGCCTCGGGATTAACAATGGCTGCTTTGCAAGGTTCAAAAATGCCCGACAAAATAGAAGACCGGATTGAAGCGGCAAACAACGCGCTGCTTTTTTACACCGAACACACGGTTGGTTATCACGGAAGTGTTAACGAGCCGTTTTCGGAAAATACAATGGAACAGCGCGCATTAAAAGAGTCGTACGCATGGGAAGCCGGACGCAGGGCAAAAATGATTGGCGAAGAGACAATGGGCTTGTTACAAAGTTATTTTCAGCGCGAAAAGGAGCCGTCGTTGCTGGTATTTAATACATTGAACTGGAAACGTAGCGGAATAATTACAACGTATATCGATAATCAAACCATTCCTCAAAATTCAAACTTTAAAATTGTTGACGAAAATGGGAACGAGGCAAAAGCACAACCCGTTGAAAAGTTTTCCGACGGTGCATATTGGGCAATTTGGGTGGATGATATTCCGGCTTTCGGATATAAAAAATATGTGGTGAAAACCAACGAAGACGAAGTCGTTCAACAAAACAGCAGCACAGATTTTAAAAATAACGTGGTTGAAAACCGGTGGTACAAGATTACAATCGACAACGAAAGAGGAGCAATTTCAGGACTATTCGACAAAGAGCTTCAAAAAGAATTGGTTGATAAAAATGCAAAATACAAACTGGGTGAATTTATCTACGAATTGCTTGATAACCGGGAACAAATGGTATCGTTTAAGTTGGACGAATATACTCGCGAACCGCTCGATTCGGTTTGGTTCGATGGTTATTTGCAAGGGAAAATATGGAACACAATAAAATTCAAAGGAGATACAAAAGCAGCAAATTATCCGGGTTCTTACACCTTTGAAATCAGGTTGTTTAATATTTCGAAACGGATTGATTTGGTCTATTCAATTAACAAAAAAATGGTTACCAAACCGGAAGGAATTTACATCGCATTTCCGTTCACACTCGAAAATGGAGAACTGGCTTTTGATGTGCAGGGTGGCGAAATTCGTGCAGGGGTTGACCAGATTCGCGGCTCGGCAAACGACTGGAACACCGTTCAGAATTACGCCCGCTTAAAAAACAACGATGCACAAATTTTGCTGAGTTCAAAAGAGATTCCGTTGATGCAATTTGGCGCAATAAATACCGGCCGGTACAAAGCTGGGGAACTGCCCGAAACCACCCACATTTTTGGTTGGCCGATGAACAATTATTGGACTACCAATTTTAACGCCGAGCAGCACGGTGGAATTACGTGGAGTTATTCGATTTCGAGCTCAGAGGACGAGTCGCAAAAAGCGGCCACGCAATTTGGATGGGGAAACAGGGTTCCATTTTTAAGCCGTGTTTTACCGGGCGGCGGAGAGGGAGATGATAATTGGAGCGGTTCGTTTATTTCGGGGTGGCCCGATAATGTTTTGCTGGTAAGCTCTTTTGCTGCTGCTGACGGGAAATCGGCAATTCTTCACCTTCGCGAAACCGGGGGCAAGAATACAATACTGAAACTAAAAAACGGGATTACCGGAGCAGCACTGCCACTTCAACCGGTAAATGTTTTGGGAGAACCGATAGAAAACAGTTCTCCTGAAATTGATAGCTACGGATCGGCATTTTTTAGCGTGAGTTTTTAATCTGGCGCATATCAAAAACTAACATCATTTCAATGATGAGGAACAAGGACGAAGCTGTTTAACAATTAAACATTGGCCTGCCACCATTAAAACATTTCTGAAAACAGAAAGTACCACTCATTATGCCCATTCAAAAATAATGGATAGCCACTCGTAATGCCAATACCGGCTAAGTTTTCAGCAGGCAGTATCCATACAAGTTAAAATATGTAAATAATTATATTTCAAACTACACTCTCTGTATATTTACATATCTTTGCAGCTTGATAAAATTTGGAAAGAAATGAGGGTAAAAATTGTTAACAAATCGAATAACGAATTACCGGCGTACAGTACGGTTATGTCGGCCGGAATGGATTTACGCGCCTATTTAGACGAACCGGTAATTTTAAAACCACTTGAACGAAAATTAATTCCAACCGGTTTATATATTGAGTTGCCACAAGGTTACGAAGCACAAATACGGCCTCGCAGCGGACTAGCATTAAAAAAGGGAATTACTGTTTTAAACACACCCGGAACCATTGATGCCGACTACCGCGGTGAGATTGGTATTATTTTAATTAATCTTTCTACCGACAACTTTGTTATTGAATCGGGTGAGCGAATTTGCCAAATGATTATTGCCTCGCACGAAACGGTTGAGTGGAGTTTGGTTGAAGAACTGGATGAAACCGACAGAGGCGCGGGTGGTTTTGGTCATACCGGGAAAAAGTAACGACATCAAAATCGGCTTTTTATAAAATGGTAAACGTTAATGTTTTTGTGTGAAGAAACCGGCCTTTTTAAGACGGGCACAAAAACATAGTTAATTTAAAAGAGATGAAAAAATTCATATACACATTAAGTTTTGGAATTCTGTTTTTAGGTTTTATTTCGTGTTCGGGAACAAAAAAAATTACCGAACAGGATGTTGCAAAAGCGGCAGTTAATAAGCCCGAAAACGAATTGTCGGAACAAAAGCAGAAGGAATTTGAGTACCTGTTTGTTGAGGCAATGAAACAGAAAATGTTTGGCGATGCTCAAAAGGCAATTCAGCTTCTATCAAGCTGTTTAGATATCGACCCGAACTCTTCGGCAGCCATGTACGAGCTGGCAAATATTCATGCTGCAAACAACGATTTTACAAGTGCTTCGCTATTGCTGGAAAAAGCAATTAGCTTAAACCCCAAAAACGTGTGGTACAAGCGGTTACTGGCACAAATATATCAACAAACAAGGCGCTTTGCCGATGCGGTTACTATTTACAACGATTTGTTGAAAGATGACCCCGACAACCTCGAAATGTTATATACCAAAGCTATTTTACAGTCGAATGCACAGCAGTTTGCCGATGCCATTGCAACCTACAATGTAATGGAAAAAGAGACCGGTATAAACGAGCAAATTTCGGTAGCAAAACAACAGTTGTATATTCAGTTGGGCGAAACAGATAAAGCTTTTAACGAGATTGAACGATTGATAAATTTTAATCCCGATGAACCAAAATATTATGGGTTGCTTGCCGATTTATACATGAATCAGGGCGAGACGATAAAAGCATTAGAAAATTATAATAAAATTCTGGAGATGGATCCCGATAACGGATTTGTCCATTTTTCGCTGGCCAACTATTATATTTCAACCGGCGATATCGAAAAATCGTTTGAGGAGACAAAAAAAGGTTTTTCGAGCAACGGTATCGATATAAAACAGAAGCTGCAACTTTATGTTTTGTTAACGTCGAACCGCGATAAAAGCTTGTTAACACCCGAGAAAGAGGATGAGTTAATTCAGATTTTATTAAAGAAACATCCCGATGAATACATGGTTTATGCGCTCTATGCCGAAAATTTAATTAAGCAACAGAAACTGGCAGAGGCAAGAGCTGCACTAAAAAAGGCACTCGACCTGCAATCGAACGATTACCAATTGTGGGAGCATTTAATGTTTTTAGATAACGATTTGCAAAAGTGGAACGACCTTTACGACGACAGTAAAAAAGTAGTTGAACTTTTTCCAAATCAACCACAGGGATATCTATTGCATGCCGTAGCATGTATTCAGCTCGAAAAATATGAAGAGACAGTTACCATTGCCGATGAAGGAATTGATTTTATTGTTGATAATCAACCCCTAAAAGGGCAGTTTTTTATGCTTAAAGGCGAGGCGGTTTATAAACTCAATAAAAAAGAAGAAGCGTTTAAATTGTTCGACAAGGCCGTTCAGCTCGACCCGCAAAACTACATTGCCATGAACAACTATGCCTACTATCTGTCGCTCGACGGAGGCGATTTAAATAAAGCCGAAAAAATGAGTGGTAAAGTGGTTGAACATTTTCCAAACAATGCTACTTACCTCGATACTTATGCCTGGGTTTTGTTTAAAAAAGGCGAATATTCGCTGGCAAAATTTTATATGGAAACCGCCATTAAAAACGATAGCGAAAACAATGCTACTCTGCTCGAACATTATGGCGATATTTTGTTTAAAGCCGGGCAACCCGGTGAAGCTGTAAAGTTTTGGAAAAAGGCAAAAAATAACGGTGGAAACTCTAAAGTTTTGCTTCGTAAAATTAAAGAAGAAAAGTATTTTGAGGAGTAGAAGATGAAAAAGTTTAAATCAGTTATTTTTCGTACGGTTTTATTTGTTTTGGCAGTTTTATGGTTTGCTTCGTGCCGCACTGCAAAAGAGTTGCCGGAGGCCAGAGTAAAACCAATGAGTACATCGAAATTACTGAAACGTGTTGAACAGAATGCGTTTGATTATGAGTATTTTACCATTAAACGAATGAGTTGCCAGTTTTCGAATAACGAAAAGAAAACAAATTTTATAGTTAATCTGAAAGCATTAAAAGATAAAAAAATTCTGGTCTCTATCAGTAAAATGAAAATTCCGGTTGCCCGTGTTTTACTTACGCCCGATAGTGTAAAATATGTTAACTACATCGACCACAACTACTTTGTCGACGACTATTCGTATTTAAGCAGTTTTTTAAATATCGATCTCGATTTTGCAACCATTCAGTCGATTCTTTCGAACAACGCCTTTTCGTACCGGAACGATACTAAAAACAGAGACTTTAAAACATTCGATACATTTGTTGAAGATGGAATGTATGTACTTCAATCGGAAAAAACAAAAAAGATTTCTAAGTTGGAGAAGAAACATAAAACTGAAAAAATAAAGAGACGGTTAAAACGGTTAGACGACAATGCTTTAATATTGGAACAGTTGTATTTTAATCCGGCAAATTTTGCCCTTCTTAAAATAGTTATTAACGACAAAACCAATAACCGGGTAATGAATATGAATTTCGACAATTTTGTAAAAGTTCAGAACAAAGACTATCCGGGCAGTATATTTATGGACTTTGTTTCTAACCAGTCGGAGATAAAACTTAAACTTAAAATGAGTGGTTTTTCGACAAATAAAATTAACTCTTTCAATATTAAAATTCCCAAAAAATACGAGTTGATAAAGATGAATTAGCAACTTTTTGTTACTCTAAGAAATAGTAAAAATGTTTCGATTAAGAATTCTGTTTACTACTGTTTTTTTTCTGATTTTAGGTTCGGTTTGTTCTGCACAGTCGATTTCCGAACTACAAAAGATGAAACAAAAAGCTGCCGATGAAATTGAATACACAACCCGTTTATTAAAAGAAACCAAAAAGAACGAACGTTCGTCGTTAAGTAGTTTACGGTTGATAAACAACAAAATTAACCAACGCAATACAATTATATCGAGCATTAACAGCGAAGTGAAATTGTATCAACAACTTATCGACGATAATTTGGAAGTGATTAAAATGCTCCAAACCGACGTTAAACAAATTAAAACAGAGTATGCCGAATTAATTCGCTCGGCATATCGCAATCGCAATGCAAACGACAATATTCTTTTCCTTCTTTCGGCCGACAATGTTAATCAAGCGTACAGAAGGTTTTTATATCTGAAAAGATACACGGCTTATCGTCAAAATCAAGCCAAAGTTATTGCCGAAATTCAGATGGTTTTAACCGAAAAAACCGAAAAACTGAAACAGTTAAAAGTTACAAAACAGAAGTTAATTGAGGAGACCAAAAAAGAGACCCGGCAGTTACTAGTTGAAAAACAGCAACAGAATTCAGCCTATCAGAAATTGCAAAACAAACAGCGCGAACTGCGTCAGAAATTAAAGCAACAGCAGCGAATAGAAAATCGTTTGGAACGCGAAATTCAAAAAATAATTGAAGAGGAAGCACGTAAAAGCCGAGCAGCGGGCGGTGGAGGCTTTGTTCTTACTCCCGAGCAAAAATTAATTGGCAACAGTTTTGCGCAAAATAAACAACGGCTACCGTGGCCAGTTGAACGTGGAATTATTATCGAACATTTTGGAATTCATCAGCACCCTGTATTAACCAATGTACAAATTAAAAATAACGGAATTAATATTGCTACCGAAATTGGTTCGAATGTAAGAGCTGTTTTTAATGGCGAGGTAAGTCGTGTTTTTGGTATTTCGGGAGGAAACTCGGCTGTAATTATAAGGCATGGAAAGTATTTAAGTGTTTATTCGAATTTAAGCGAGGTGGTGGTAAAAAAGGGCGATAAAGTTAAAACCAAACAGGTAATCGGAAAAGTTTATTTCGATAAAGACGATGTAAACAAGTCGATATTAAAATTTCAAATCTGGCACGAAAACCAAAAGCTAAACCCCGAAGAGTGGATTGTAAAATAAGGAATAAAACCGGTTTTATTTCGAAACGATATAATACATGGCCGTAGTAAAAAAGTTTCTGAACCACGGTATTGAAGCAATTAGTTTTAGCTGTTTCCGGGGTTTTAATCCAAATTTGGTTTGGTAATTCGGATTTAAAAAGTAGAACTCCCGTTTATCAATTTTATAGTTTTCTTCTTTTAGAATTCGCTCGAAACGCTCAATGGAGATGCCAGTCTCTTTAATCTCCATAAGGCCGTTTATTTTCACTTCACTTTCGCCAAAAGCTTTTAAAATGGCTTTATAAACCGGACGCGGGAAAAGATGAATGTAGGCAAATTTAGAAAGCAAACGATTGTCGCAAATTTGCTGATGGCCGCCAAAAGGATTTTGCCACGGCGGAAACCCAAGATAGAATTTCCCCTTCTCGCTTAAAAAGTTTTTTACAAAACCCATAAATTTAGCCTGATCTGGAATGTGTTCAATTACATCGCGCATAATTATAATATCGAACTTTTTCCAAGTTGGCTCAATCTTATAGATATCCTGACAAATAAATTCTATGTTGTCGCGGTTTTTGTGTTCTTTATAAAACTCTTTTGCCAACTCAATTCTGTTGCAGGCTAAATCAATTCCGGTAACTTTGCATCCTAAATCGACAAAGGGTTTTAGGTTGCCGGCTTCGGCACAACCAATTTCCAAAACAGTAGTGTCTTTAGTTATTTCAACTAAATCAGACAAAAAAGGAACAACAAATTTTTGTGTTGTTTCGGCTTGTTCGAGAAAATATTGTTGTTTGTTTTTGTGGCGCTTTTGCATTGAAATTAAAGATTTGCAACCCGTCGTAAACTTGGGATATCGATAAATTTAATTTTTCTTCCTTGCAGCTCAATTAACTTGTCTTGCTTAAATTCCGAAAGTAACCGGATAACCGATTCGGTTGCTGTACCAACGGTATTTGCCAACTCTTCGCGTGTTAACGAAATTTGCAATGTATTTTGGTTGTCTAAATCGAAATTTTCTTTTAAAAGAAGCAACACTTCTGCCAGTCGTTCGCGTACCGTTTTTTGTGCAATATCGGTAATATAATCGTTGGCTTCGCGTAACTCGGCACAAACAATTTGCAACATATGGTGCGAGAACTGCCAGTTATTTTGAATTAAAAAAAGCAGTGTTTGGTATGGAATATGGCATAAAACGGCTTCGTCGATTACTTTGGCGGTTGTACAGGCAAGTTCCTGACTGAGCAGCGAGCGATAGGCAATAATTTCACCTTTTTTTGCAAACCGTATAATTTGCTCTTTACCGTCTATTCCGGTTTTAAATATTTTTACAATTCCCCGGGTAACGCAAAAAAATCCGGTAAGCCGGCTTCCTTCCCTGTAAATCGTTGTTCCTTTTTTATATAACGAACAGGTTTTTTCGTAATTCAACCGGTTAAATTCATCGCCGGTTAACTTTTTAAAAAGCTGAAAACCACTTAAATTGGTCTCTTCGTCGGTTGGCCTTTTAGTTGCACCTCTCATTATTCTCCGTTAATTGGTTAAATAAAAACTGAATTTTAAAAAACTAAAGATACAATTTCAAAATTAAATTGACATAGATAATATTGGAAGAAAAGATTTTATGAAAGCGGTGAGCAAAAAGAACGAAGATAATTTCAATGAACATCAGTTATTTAGGTTGAGTTCGTAAGTTTAATAAAGTGGATTAAATCAAGAATTTCCAAAAATTATCTTTTGTAATACAGTGAAAATTATTACCATAATTCTCTGTCCACGTTTTTGGCGGCTTTTGTTTTGCTTTGCTATATTTTATTTCGAATGCTGTTAATACGCCATTTCGTTCTTCAATATAATCTAATTCGGCGCCGGTATATGTACGCCAGAAATACGAAGAAGTATAAATTTCGTTGTATGCTAAATATTTTAACCTTTCAGCAACAACAAAATTTTCCCATATTCCACCAATGTCATTTCGAAAAGTTAACGACGAAAGATTTCCGATTAATATATTTCTAACTCCCAGATCCCAAAAATATATCTTATCGCGTTTGCTAATCTCCTTTCGCAAATTTCTGCTAAATCCACTCAACCTGAAAATAATAAACGATTTTTCCAGAAGATCGATATAACTGTTGACCGTTTCTTGTTTAAGTGCCAGCTTTTGTCCCAATTCGTTTATAGAAACTTCCGACCCGATTTGAAAAGCAAGTAATTTTAAAAGATCAATTATTTTATTCGAATTTCTTATTGATGACAGTTCCAGAATATCTTTGTACAGGTACGAGCTAACCAGTTCGCGCAAATATTTTTCTTTGTTGTGTGCGTTGCTATGCTGAAAAACTTCGGGGTAAAGACCATAAGTCAGATACTCTTCAATATTATTAGAAATTTCGAAAATTGTATTTCTGCTTTTTAATTCGCCAAGAGAAATTGGAAATAGTTTGTGCGTTATTGTTCTGCCGGTAAGTGGCTCTTTAACACTATTTGCCAAATCGAACGAAGATGAACCGGTTACAAGCAATTTGAGTCCGGGCATATTGTCGAAAATTATTTTTAAATTTATTCCAATATCCGGAATCCTTTGTGCTTCATCTATTAGTGCATATTTATAACCATCAAAAAGTAGTTTTAATTTATTTAAATCGCGCGACGATAGTATTTCAAAATATTTTATCTGATCGGCATTAATACGTAACGACTTTTCTTCAATCCCATCAAGAATCTCGTTACATAGTGTTGTTTTCCCGGTTTGTCTTGCTCCAAAGATCAGTACAATTTTGTGGGTTTCTACCAAATCTTTTAAAATAATATTTTTTAATGTTCGTGTAAAAATCATCTCGAAAATAAAATATTTTAT
>JALUZN010000143.1 GCA_027011835.1 Draconibacterium sp.
ATTATACTCTATCTCACTGTCAAATATCGTTAATAAATACAGCCTCCTTTTTGTCCACATGAGCAGATGTACTTAAAATTAGCCTCCTTTTTGTCCATTACACCAAAAATTTGATTTCGTAAAAGCCAGTAACTCACGAACCGAATTCTAAAAAAAGAGAATGACTAACAAAACTTGGGGAAAACTTATAACTCTGTTAATTTTTTAATCGACATTAATAATTGTCGGGTTTTTCATTACCCGCTCCGAAAGGTCATCAAATTTTTCGTGCCACCGGTTTGCGAAAATTAAAAACTGAAGTTTTTTTGTGCGGTCGGCAAAGCGATATATTAATGTATGAATATTTTTGGGGTAGAGTGTTTCGGCATCGTCGACAGCTAAAATTTTAAGCTGCGAGGTTGGTATTCCGGTGGTGCTTAAAAGTTCCTGTATCCGTTTTGGTGTTCCTATTAAAATATCCAGCCCTTCGTAAATCATATCTTTTTGGTACTGAATTAATCCTTTATCGAAAACAGTAAATGTTCGTAGGTTGGTATGCGCACCAAGCAGTTTAAATTGCTCTTCCAATTCAAATGCTTTCTCTTTGGTGTCGGCAATTACAACGGCACGCGGAGCTTCCTCGAATGCTTTTTTCAGTTGCTGAATGATGCCTATAACAATTGCTGTCGATTTTCCCGAACTTTCGGGGGCAATTACAAACAGGTCGGCACCCGATTTTATTTTCGGAATTGAAACAGTCTGAATCTCATTGTTCTCTGTATCGTACCGGGCATCAATTAGTCCCAAAGCGAGTTCCGGTAATAGTTTTTTTAGTTTCATCGATAGTGAATTTTCTGTTGCACGTTGCAAATATCACCTTTGTTTAAGATTTTTCAACTACTTTTAGCATAAAAATTTTTTAAATGACACGGCGTTACTTTTTACAATGCAGTTACAAAGGAACTCGCTATCACGGTTGGCAGGTTCAACCCAACGCTATTTCGGTGCAGGAGGTTTTCGAAAAGGCGTTAACAACCATTTTACGCGAAAAAATTGCTGTTGTGGGAGCGGGGAGAACAGACACCGGTGTTCACGCTTCGTTTTTTGTTCTCCATTTTAATGTTGATGAGGCTGAGTTTGATACGGAAAAGCTTGTGTATAAATTAAACAGTTTTTTGCCGGCCGATGTTGCCATCCAGGAAATATGGCGTGTTGATGGCGAGTTGCACGCCCGTTTTAGCGCACTTTCGCGTACCTATAAATACTACATCTCCGTTTCAAAAAATCCTTTTGCAACCGAAACGTCAATGAGTTATTATAAACCGCTCGATATTGTGCAGATGAATAAAGCGGCAGAAGTATTGCTCGATTACGAGGATTTTACGAGTTTCAGCCGCCTCCACACCGATGTAAAAACAAACAACTGTAAAGTCGTTTTAGCTTTTTGGTCAGAGGAAAATAAACGACTTGTTTTTACAATTAAAGCCGACCGTTTTTTACGAAATATGGTACGTGCTATTGTTGGAACTTTGCTTGAAGTGGGCAAAGGGAAATTGTCGGTCGATGGGTTTAAAAAAATTATTGAACTTAAAAACCGGGGAGCAGCCGCTGCTTCTGCACCTGCACAGGGGCTTTTTTTAACCAATATTGAATACCCCGATTTTTAGTAGCAATCAGTTACCTTTAGGTTAGAAACGGATTATAAACATATTTAATATTTTTATAAAATATGTTTTGTCCCATTTTTTTGCTATTTTTGGGACAATCAAATCTAAATGACTATATCTGCTAAAATAGAGAATATCATTAAGCAATCAGATAAAGGAAAACTGATTTTTATTTCCGATTTTTCTGAACTTAACAACTATGATACCGTCAGGAAATCATTGCAACGACTTGTAAAAAAAGGTTTAATTATCAGAATTTCAAAAGGAATTTACTACTATCCAAAAAAAGATGAAATTCTTGGAATAGTATACCCTTCTATTGAAGAAATTGGGAAAGCTATTGCTAAGCGTGATAAGGCAAGAATAATACCAACAGGTGCGTTTGCCCGGCATTTACTTGGGTTATCTACTCAAATACCTATGAATGTAATTTATTTAACAGATGGTTCTGCACGGAAAATAAGGATTGGAGAAAAAACAATAGTTTTTAAAAAGACGAGTCCTAAAAATTTGAGTTATGAAAATCAATTAAGCAGTTTGATTATTCAATCCTTAAAATCAAAAAAAGAAAATAATATCACAGAAAAAGAAAAACAAATAATAAAACAGATAATAATACAATCGGGTAAACAAAAAGAAATTGAAAAGGACATCAAAAATGCTCAGGTTTGGATTCGAAAAATAATCCTCCAAATATTATCAGAAATAAAAAATGAATTGGCTTAATTTAGAAACAGGGAGACAACAGGAATTGTTTAACCGGTTGAGCTTTAGAACAGGAATTCAACCGCAGGCGATTGAAAAGGATGCTTGGGTGACACTTGTTTTAAGAGTTCTTTTTAACTCTGACTTAGCTGAACATTTGATATTTAAAGGCGGAACATCTTTGAGTAAAGCCTACAATTTAATTCAAAGATTTTCGGAAGATATTGATATTGCAATTAGTCGTGAGTTTCTTGGATTCAAAGGGGAATTAACGAAAGGACAAATTAGAAAATTAAGAAGAAAATCACACGATTATGTTTCTAGTGAAATGATAATAATTTTACAAAATGAATTTAAAAACTATCATATTAATGAGCAACTATTTAATATACAGGTAGAAAACACAAAAATATCAGACCAAGACCCTGAGATTATTGAAATAACATACAAGTCTGTTTTTGCTGAATTGCCATAAGTTCAACATAAAGTTTTAGTTGAAGTTGGAGCCCGATCATTATTAGAACCCTCGGAAAATAAAGAAATCAATTCTATTATTGATGAAAATTACCCTGATAGTTCATTTTCCGAAAGTAAGTTTTTTGTCAATACAATTTTGCCGGAAAAGACTTTTCTGGAAAAATTAATTTTGCTTCACGAAGAATTTACGAAATATCCTGAAAAAATCCGTCATCACAGAATGTCAAGACACTTGTATGACATTGGCCAAATTGTTAATACTGAATATGGTGTAAGAGCATTGAAAAATGAATCGTTATTCAGCGAAATACTGGCACACAGAAAAGTTTTCACACCCATAAAAACTGTTGATTATAATGATTTACAACTAACTAAATTGAATATAATTCCACCAAAAACAATTATTGAAAAATATGAAA
>JALUZN010000144.1 GCA_027011835.1 Draconibacterium sp.
CAATACAAAAAATAACTGTTTACTCTCAAAAAATTCTATTCTCCCTTTTAATTTTATTTACATTTTCTAACTATGGGAATGCACAGGGAGTTCTGCAACACCTAAAATATCTTGGGCACGAAGCAACGTATAACAAAAGCTATCAACCACCCACAAGCCTTGCCGATAGGCAAAATGGCTACGACGAACTGCACACCAAGTTGATGAAAATTATTAATCTCTATCCGCTACCCGAAAAAACGCCACTCAACATACATTATGTTGGCGACAAAGTTGATTTGGGAAACTGCTATTATCAGCGGGTAGTTTTCGAAAGCCGGCCAAAAATTTATGTGGCAGCACACCTGTATATTCCTAAAAATGTTGTCTTTCCCGTTCCTGCAGTAATTCAGGTTCCCGGTCACAGTAGGCGCGATGCATATCGGCCTCACCCTCGTTCGTATGCCGAAAACGGATTTGTTGCCATTGGATTACCTATGGTTGGAGAAGAAGGGAAATCGGGTGCAGGCTGGGGGAAATGTGGCGAATATGGCCCGTATGTAGGGCATTTTAATTGGTTTAATACCGGTTACAATGCTATTGGCCCAACAGTTTGGGACGGTATTCGGGCTGTCGATTTTTTACTGACACTGACCTCCAATGAAGGACAAAAAATGGTCGATAAGAATAAAATCGGGATGACTGGGTTGTCGGGAGGTTCGGCAAGAACGTTATGGACAGCTGCCGCCGACCCACGTATTTCGTGCGCTGTCGTAAACGAAGGATACTCGGCAATTGATGGATATGAGGAGAAACCGGGAGGAGTTGCAAGTACTTGCGACATCCACCTCTTCCCAAACTTTTACGGACTTCCGTATGGTGCACTTTACAGTTTAATTGCTCCCCGGCCACTTCTTGTACAGTTAGGCACAAAAGATCATCTTTACCCTAACCCACAACCTGTTACCGACTATCTCACTAAAATTTATGACCTGTACGATAAAGCCGATCATTTTTCGGTTCTGAAATGGGATCAGGGACATGGATACTCTCCCGATATCTGGAAATCGGAACACAAGTGGATTGACAAATGGCTAAGAAACGGAGATTCTCCAATTTCAATTCTTACCGAAAAATTCGATGTGCCCCTTTCGTGTTTCCCCAACGGCGAACCTTCTGACATAAAAAACACCGAAAAGGTTTATACGCTGCCAACACCTCAATGGACAGTTCGGAATAAAGCTGATTATAAAAAATTGAAAGATTCTCTTTTGCCAAAAATGCGCGAAGAAATTATGCCTGCCGCATTTGCAAATTTTAATAGCGAGCTAAAATCGAAGGTAGTTGAAAAAACATCAGATTACACCATCGAAAAAACAGACTTAAGCCTCGATAATAATTCTATTGTTCACCACGGATACTTCTTTCACCAAAATAAAAAAGCAAAAACAACAGTTGTTTGCATTCTGTCGGAAGACAAAACGCTGGACGAATTAAAGGATTTTTACAACAGTTATTTTAAAAGCAGTAAAACGAATTTATACTGTACTTACATTACCGGAAGTGGTAGCAATAAATGGGAAGAAGGTACAGGATTTCTGTTCGACCGGTTTGCCATGTTAACCGGTTACACACGGTCGTCGCTACGGGTAAAAGACATTGTTGCTGCAGTAAATGGCATTTTAGAAACAAAAGCGGCAAAAGGCAACAAAATTTATGTTTGGGGGAAAGAGAATTATGCTGTTCCTGTATTGTATGCAGCCGTTGCCAACACTAAAATCAACGGTATTATTTTAGAAAATGCACAAGACAAACATATTGGAATTACCCCCGAGAAAGAGACAAAATGCTCAACAGCCATGTTTAATATTCTAAAATATGCCGATATTCCACAGGTGGCTGCACTTGTTTATCCGCGCGAAATAGTTTTGGCCGGAGAGCACAAAGCAGGTTACAACTGGACAGAAAACGTTTATTCGCTTCTGAAAAAGGGAAACCAATTTGTAAAAACAGGAACCGAAACATCGGAAATAATAAATGCTATAAAATAAAGGTCTCGTTTGTATTTAATGCAAGCAATTTTGGTTTTATCTCCTTTTTAGGAGATAAAACCAAAACGTTGGAAATTCCATTTCCTATTAAGTTTTTTTTGAAAGATATTCGGGTTTGTAATCTACAATGATTATAATACTGCCCTGTTTTTATTAAATATTACAATTCTAAATAAAAGCGAAAATGCAAACCAACAAGCAGTTAGATCTCGCCAGAAATTTTGTTCAATATACGGGGCAAAACATTTTTCTTACCGGAAAAGCAGGAACCGGGAAAACTACTTTTTTAAAAAGCTTAAAAGAACACTCGCCCAAACGAATGATTGTTGTTGCACCTACCGGAGTGGCTGCAATTAACGCCGGAGGAGTTACCATTCACTCGTTTTTTCAACTTTCGTTTGCCCCGCAAATCGGGCTCGAAAACGACCGCGATAAACAGAATCGTTTCAACAAAGAGAAAATTAGTATCATCCGCAGTCTCGACCTTTTGGTAATTGATGAGATAAGTATGGTACGAGCCGATACTTTAGATGCTATTGACCGTGTGTTGCGCCGGTTTAGAAGTAAAAGCAAACCGTTTGGCGGTGTGCAGGTTTTAATGATTGGCGACCTGCAACAACTGGCACCGGTTGTAAAAAACGAAGAGTGGGGTTTATTAAGACGCGAATACGAAACTGTATTCTTTTTCAGTAGTAAGGTGCTACGCAAAACATCGTTTGTTAGTATTGAGTTAACTGAAGTATTTCGCCAGCACGACGACAAATTTATTTCAATATTAAATAAAGTTCGCGACAACCAACTCGACCAAAAATCGCTTGAAGCACTAAATAAACGCTACCTTCCCGGTTTTGTTCCCGGCGAAGACGAAGGGTTTATAACACTCTGTACACACAACATTCAGGCTCACCGTATTAACGAGTCGAAATTAATTCAACTAAAAACCGATAAAAAAAGTTACACCGCCGAGATTGAAGGCAAATTCCCGGAATACTCGTACCCCACCGATTTCAAACTGGTGGTAAAACCCGGTGCTCAGGTAATGTTTGTAAAAAACGACCCCGAACCCGAAAAGCGTTTTTATAACGGAAAGATTGGGAAAATAACGCGTTTTGAAGAGGATGTTATTTATGTAAACTGCCCCGGCGATATGGAAGAGATTGCCGTAACACCGCTGCTTTGGGAGAACGTAAAATATACAATCGATACTAAAACAGCAGAAATTTCAGAGTCGGTGGAAGGTACTTTTATGCAATATCCGCTAAAACTGGCGTGGGCAATTACCATTCACAAAAGTCAGGGATTAACTTTCGAGAAAGCAATTATTGATGCCGGTGCGTCGTTTGCTCACGGTCAGGTTTATGTGGCACTCAGCCGATGCAAAACTCTCGAAGGAATGGTTTTAAGCACACCTATCTCGGAACGAAGTATAATTAACGACGGAACGGTGAGCGGATTTATTCAGAATGTTGAGGAAAATCAACCCGGCGAAATTGAGTTGAAAAATGCAAAACTGGCCTACCAAAAAGAGTTACTGTTCGATATTTTTAGTTTCGAAACAGTAAAAATGCAAGTGAACATTATTAATAAACTGTTGCGCGAAAATAGTTCGAGCGTACCTGAAGTGGTGGTAGAGCATTTGAAAAAAATTAAGTCGGCAGTTTATTCCGATCTGGTTGAAGTGGCTGAAAAATTTCAAAAACAGATTTCAACCCTTTTGAAAGATCAGCCCGATGTGGAACAAAACAACCAGCTTTTGGAACGCATATCGAAAGCAGCCACCTACTTTTCGGAAAAGACAGAAACAATTATAGAAACCGACTTTACCCGCGCCGATTTAGAGGTTGACAACCGGGTGCTTCGGAAACAGTTAAAAAACAGCAGCACAAAACTTTTGGAAGAGGCAAATCTAAAGCAGGTTAGTTTTGCAATTTGCAAAAACGGATTTAATGTAAAAGAGCTGCTAACCGAACGTGCAAAAGCTATTGTTGCCAACAACAAACCGGCGGGGAAAAAGAAAAAAGCAAAAGAGATTGTTAATCCTGAAAACATACCTCACCCCGAACTGTACAACACTCTTCGTGAGTGGCGACTTGAAAAAGCCCATGAAATTGAGAAGCCTGCATTTGTTGTTTTCTCGCAAAAAACACTGGTAGAGTTGGTAAATTACCTGCCTGTTGAAACAGCAACACTAAAACTAATTAACGGATTTGGAGAGCGTAAAATAGAACAGTTCGGTGCAGGAATTATTGAGATTATTCGCGATTACTGCGACAAAAATAATATACAACGCGCCGAGATTCCGTTAAAAGAGGGAAAAGAGAAAAAACCAAAAATTGATACAAAAAAGGTTAGTTTCGAAATGTTTAAGGAAGGGAAAACAGTGGAAGAAATAGCTGTTGAACGGGCACTTACTCCCGGAACCATCGAAAATCATCTGGCACATTTTGTGCGTTTAGGCGAGTTAGATATTAAATTGATTCTCGACAACGACAAGCTTAAAAAAATTACCGACTATTTTAAATCGACAAAAAACAAAAGTTTTGGCGATGCAAAAGCCCATTTCGGCGATGCCATTTCGTACGGCGAACTAAGAATGGGATTAAGCTATCTGGAAAGTTTAGAACAAACTCAATCCAAATAATACCAATTTTAACTTTGAATTGCCGTATAACTTGAATTGCCGTATAACTTGAATTACCGTATAATTGAATAAATTCAATGCACCAATACGAGGTTAACTTGGTATAACTCTTATCACGCTCTAAAATCCCTCTTAAAACCTTAAACAACTCAGGTTATTAAATATCGTATAAATCTTTTCCGTCAATCTCAAACTGGCGCACACTTATATCGGTCATTGGGTGTTTAACAAGTTGAAAAAGCAGATCGGGGCCAATGGTTGCGGCGTGTGCTCCGGCCATACTAACACGGTAAATCTGGTCGACCGTTTTAAAGCTGGCAGCCAGCACTTTGGTTGGCAAATTGTAATCGATTGTATTTTGCACAATATCGGAAACCACTTCAATTCCGTGCGACGAGATATTATCGAGTCGACTTACATAAGGAGCAACGAAATCGGCTCCTATTTTCGAAGCTACAAGTGCCTGTTGTTGTGTAAAAATTGCAGTGGCAGTAACATTAATACCGGAATCTTTTAAAATACGCATCGCCATGAAACCTTCTATAGTTACCGGAATTTTAGCGTAATAATTATTACCGAAATCAAAATACTCCTTGTATCTTTTTGCCTCTTTAACCATCTCTTCAGTAGTTTCAGATAACATCTGAACGTGAATTGTGCCTCTACCAATAATTTTTGCAATTCCATCAATCGCTACCGAAAGCTTTAATCCCGAGTGTTTTAAAATTGTAGGATTTGTTGTTACACCTTCTAACGGGAAAAAGGAATACAACTCTTTTAGAACAGCAATATCTGCTGTGTCTGCAATGTAAATCATAGTCTTTTACTTTTAAATCGCCGGTGCATTAGCCAGTAAATACTCTTCCGCTTCAACATTCCAAAGTCCTTTTGTTTTTGCTACTATTTTTGCCAGTTCGGCAAAAAACGGGTCGGTTTTTCCCAACTCCTCAAAATCGGAGATAGCTGTAAGAGGAATATTTTTATGTGTATAAATTAGTTTTTTTCCTCCCGGTATATTGGGCAGGTTAAGTGTTGTTTCAGCCACACAGTTAAGTCCGCCAATATGTGTAACCAAACCTGCGGGGTCGAGTCCTTTGCTCATTTCAGTAAGTGCTTCAATCATATCGTCGTTGTTTCCGCCCGAAGTCCCAACAATGTGTGTTGAAGCGTAATGCACATTATAAAAATTCATTTTTGCGGTGAACTCGGGATTGCTGGGGCCGGCAAAAAAGTTTAAACATCCATCGACACCAAGAATTGCGTCGCCTTGCTCAATAACCGGAGCTACCGGAGCAAAAACAAAAACATCGTCGAAACCAGTTCCGCACGAAATCTCTTCTCGTAATACCGAAACAGGGTCGCTGTATTTTCCGGTGTTCAAATAAATTAACTCAATTCCTTTCTCTTTGGCCCAGCTCACCGGGAAAATATCGGCTGCCCGGTCTAATCGTTCTTGCGAAATATCGGTAACAACTATTAACGAAGGTTTGCGGTCGGTGCGGGTTACGGCATAATTAATTGCCGCCAGACCCATTGGGCCAACACCGGCAAGAATAGCCATTTTCCCGCCCTGCTTAATTTCCATATCGTGAATGTACGAACCCGGAGTTGTGTGATAATTGGCGTGCATTGCCCCAATTACGCAACTCAATGGCTCAGCCAGCGATGCCGGATAAAAACCGGGGCCATCGTAGGCCAGCAAACAGTCCTGAACGAGAACGTCTTTCGGAATTACAACATAAGTTGCATCGCCGCCAATATTCTGATATGTATATCCGGGAGCACTTAACACTCCTAATGGACCCTCTTTGTAATAAATAGCCGGCTGAATAGAATATTTCTGACCCGGCTTAAATTTATTCTGCCATTTGGCACCCACTTCAACAATTTCGCCACTAAACTCGTGACCAATAATTATTGGATTCTGAGCAACGTTATTGGGAACCCGTTTATGGCTTGCGCCTTGTGTTGCCGCTTTGTAGCTCGACATACAAATACTGTCGGATACTACTTTTGCTAAAATCTCGTCGTCGCTTATTTTAGGAAGTTCAAATTCTTCCAGGCGTAAATCGCTTTTTCCATACAATCGTACTGCTTTTGTTTTCATATCTTTATTGCTTTTAGCTTCGAACTTCGAGCCGATAGCTTTTTTATAATTTGATAATTATTTCTCCGTCTTGCTGATTCCAATGTACATCGGGATGTTTCAGCATCTCTTTCAATGAGATTCCGAATCCGCCAAATGACGGACGGAATGACGTTCTTAATATTTCTTCTCAACTTCTTTCACTACTAACTACCTTCCCCTCTATTTTAACATATTTTGCCCACCGGTTACGGGCACTGCCTGTCCGGTTTCGTACTCCTGCTCGACGACATAAAAAATTGCTTTTGCCACATCTGCTGCTGTGCAACCTCTGCCGGCAGGAACCTGTGCTTCGTAAAACGCTTTTACATCGTTAATTGTTTTTGCTCCCGGTACTTTTCCCGCATTCAGGTATTGTACAAACAGTCCGTTTTCGGGGTCGCTCCACAGTGGCCCGTCGAAAAAATTACCCGGGCAAATTGAGTTCACTTTAATATTGTGCGGCATCAGTTCGAGTGCAAACGACTGTGTTAAACCAATTCCACCAAATTTTCCACCGGCGTAAGCAAAGTTTTTATTGCTCCCTTTTAATCCCGATTTCGAATTTATCTGAATGATATCCATATAATAACCGGGTTTATATTTATTCTGAATTTTCATTACCGGTTGTGCATATTTTGTACATAGGAAATATCCGGTGTAATTTACTTTCGTCATTAATTCGAAAGTTGCCTGGTCCATTTCATCGAGGCTACCGGCGCGTAAAATTCCGGCGTTTGAAATCATCGCATCCAATCCGCCAAATTGTATTACAGTTTGCTGAACGAGATTTTTAACCGACTCGGCATCCGACACGTTTACACGAATAAAATGCGCCCGGTTTTTTGTTCCTTTTGAATTTAATTCGGCAGCAAACTCGCGTCCTTTCTCTTCGTTGAGGTCGGCAACAATTACATTTGCTCCTTCCGAAAACATCAAATCGGCAATTCCGGCCCCAAAACCCTGTGCTGCTCCGGTAACAATTGCAACTTTATTTTCAACCCGTCCCTGTGCTTTTCCGCCCAGCGAAATCTTTTTACGGTAGTTTTCAACCTCCCAGTTTTCGATAAAATTAATATCATCGGGAGTCAGTGGCGACGGACCCCCAAAGTTCTCGGTAAGCGATGCAATCTGGCAAAAATCGTTTACCATATCTTTTAAATACTCCACAGAAACGGCTGAATCTTCAGCAACAATTACTCCTTCATTCTGAATAAAAATAATTTTAGGGACTACTCCTTTTTGGGATTTAAAGTCGGCTATTTTTATTTTTATTTCGTCGATAATACGTTCTGCTGTACCATCTTCAATAAACAGATATTCCGACAAACAATAAACCATTTGGTCGGGGGTAAATGGCTTTTCAATCCCTTTTTCGAAAGCTGTTTTATCCGAAATGTAATTGCTAATCCACGAGCTGTTAACTGCCGAGGCAACTTTAAGTTTCTCGCCTGAAAGCAACATTTTTACTGCCGGTAAAACTTCGGTTATTTTCTCCGAAACCGGAATCTCTTTTTGCTCCGGAAAATTATTAAGAGCACCAATTAACTTCTCTTTTACATCGGTATAAATTAATTTAATCTCTTCGATGGAATTGGCTGCCACAAAAATTCCATGATTTTGTAATAAAACAATTTGTGGCTCTTTATTGAATTTCGCTTTGTACTTCTCAATCTCGTTCGACACCACAACAAACAGAGTATATCCGGCATTTGTGTTTGGAATAAAAAGTATCTCCTCGCCAAAAATCTCCAGTGTTTTCTCTGCTGCCTGGTTGCTGCACATTAACCCGTTTACCAAAGTAGAGTGAGTGTGAACAACAAAACTGGTTTCGAATAAGTTGTGCAGCGAAGTTTCTACCGATGGACGCAACCCCGATTCGGGATTTACACGGCTGTTAAGAAGTGCATTTTTTACCTCCTCTTCGCGCATTGTTGCATCGGCAGAAAACTGTTGATTTGGGATTTCGTTCAGCTTTTTACGGTCGAGAATACAAAATCCGTTTTCGTCGATTTCGCCTAAACTTACGCCACTCGCTTTAATCCAAAGTTGCTTGTCGTTTTTGTACGAAGTGTTACCACCGCCCGCAATTACGTACTCTTTTTTTTGCCCGTAAAACCTCGAAATTTCTATTAAATCTTTTATCTCTTTGTTCATTGTATTTTTATTTTACACCATGCTTTAGCTTGGTGTTATATAGTTGGCAAGATTCTTGGCTTTAGCCTTTAATCTTTTAAATTAAAGGCTAAAGCCAACCTTCTTTATATTAAACTACTCACCGCACTAAAGTACGGTGCAAAATCTTGCAATTACCGCTTTCCCTAACTCAATAAAACGCTCTTTCTCTTCAATTCTTGCAACTCCGTTTTTCAGGTATCCCTCTTTTCCTTTTGCAATTAAATACTGGTGGGCTGCTACTATTGCAGTTCCCTCGTAATTTATCTGTTTCAGCTCGTCGTCTAAATCTACTCCACCACCGCAACTAACTTTCATTGGGTCGAGTTTTGGAGTATTGTGCTCTGTTCCAAAGGTAATTACAAATCCGTTTTTATTGAAAAAGGTTACAAAATCTTTTAAAATATTGAAATTATTTCTCCCCGGAATCAATTCGATACTGAATATATTTTTGCTTTTTAATGTCTGTAAAAGCTTCTCTTTATCGCCTTCGAAATCGGTAAAATTTCCATTGGCAAAATCTAATAAAACCGGGTAACATGGAATTCCTCCTGCATCGATAATCAGCTCGTGTACCTCTTCTAACGAGAGAAATGCTTTGGGATCTTCGGGAACAAATGCTGCACCACCTGCTTTAAGCAAGTTGCCACGAATTTCGTTTTCGAGCCCCGCCACATCGTCGATGGCCGATTTTATCTCTTTCCCTGAAAAGATAGCGTTCAGAAGTTTTGCACGACCTAAATCGGTTGTCTCTTTTTCGAAAACAGCAATACGAATTGCCTGTGCAATGTGTCGCTCGCGGAAAAGATTTTTTGCCAGTCGTGCCTGAACCTCAGCAGCATCGAACTGAATATCGATGCCGTTTTCAGCAAAAAAAGCATTTAGTTTTTTTACCATCTCAAAAGTCTGGCGGTTGCTCTCTTTTTGCAGGTTTGTAATTTTTTGTTGCGAAGCCTCGCTCATTTTTGCCGGCTGGCGCAATCCTTTTCCACTAAAGTAAGTACGCCCCGGATTACTGGGGTCGTTTACACGAACTCCGGCCTCCTGCAAATCGTTTTGCAGGGCCATAAATTCAATATTAAATAATGGAAAAATTTTATTTTTTATAGCCAGCTCTGCAAATTCGTTGTAGCCGTCGGTGGTATAAAAGTCGTTAATTCCCAATACCGAAACACCCTCTTTTTTTGCCAGTTCAAATGCTTGCTCTATTTCGGAGAATGCACTGAACGAATGCGGGGTGTGAATGTGCCCGTTAATATTGGGAACCGCTTGTTGTGATTGCATTTTATACCATTCCAACAACTCCTTCTCATCAGGGAACCCGGTAAATATACTTCTGCTTTCAGCCATTTTATTTCTTCTAAATTACAATACAAAATAACAATAAATGCCCAATTTCGCTGTCCTTTAGTATCCTGTTTTAACAATATTGCTAATTTGTGAGTTGTAAAGGGTATGCCCAATCCATTTTGTTTTTCATCCTAATATACATCGGTAATTGCTATAACTTTATATTTTTGTTTCACGGCATATTTTAAAAGCCGGGTAAGTTAAATATGGCAAACAACTATTTCCAGTTTAAACAGTTTAAAATTGTTCAGCAAAACTCGGCTATGAAAGTAGGCACCGACGGCGTTTTGCTTGGTGCGTGGACAAACGTTGAGAATGTAACTTCGGTTTTAGACATTGGCACCGGCACCGGATTAATTGCACTGATGATGGCGCAGCGTACCGAATCTAAAATTGTAGGTGTTGAAATTGATAAAGCTGCAGCCGGCGAAGCCATTGAGAACGTTAAAAATTCGCACTGGGGAGAACGAATTTCTATAAAAAATAGCTCGTTCCAAGACTTTTTAAAATCAGAAGAAAACAGATTCGACTTAATTATTTCGAACCCGCCGTTTTTTACGAAGTTGTTTAAAGTTAACTATCAAGTTATCAATCAACAACAAAATGTTAAAAAGAAAGAATGAAATAAAATAATCGAAACTCAATTATTTGTATCATTC
>JALUZN010000145.1 GCA_027011835.1 Draconibacterium sp.
GGATTTAGCAAAACCGGAAAAATAAACCCGAACAGCGCACCAAGAAAATGGGCGTCGTGAGCAACATTGTCGGTTGATTTTTTGCTGCTTTGGTACGAGTAAAACAGGTACCCGATTGCAAACAGAATTCCGGGAATGGGAAGAATACCAAAAAGGTAGAGCGGTTCCCACGGGTTAAAAAATATGGCGGCAAACAAAACTGCCGAAACGGCTCCCGATGCGCCAACGGCATTGTAATAGTAGTTGTCTTTTTGTTTCATTAAACTCCAAATGTTTGAGGCCAGAATGCCCCCGAAATAGAGTAACAAAAAATAGACAGTTGTACGGGTGCCAAAGTAGTAGTTAAAGTAAGCTTCAATGTTGCGTCCGAAGAAGAACAACACCAGCATATTTACAATTAAATGCGACCAGTTGGCATGAATAAAAGCGTGCGAAATTAACCGGTAGTACTCTTTTTCGTGAATAATTTTTGCAGCATTAAACTGTAATTTCACCATCAGCTCACGGTTTTGGAAAGCCATGTACGAAATAAAGGCAGTAATGCCAATAATAAACCAAGTAATCATATTCTTTTAATGTAGTATTTTATAAACCATCTCTTTTTGCAATTCGCCGCTGCTTACCAGTCCCGATGCGCCAAAACCTTTGCTTTTCATATCGTATTCGCGCAAAATGCCAATTATTTCAAACAGCTTTGTGGGAGAGTAATTTCTCGATGCCGCAGCATATTCTTTTACAAAATATGGGTGAACACCAATTTGCGAAGCGACATATTGTTCCGACTTGTTTGTTAAAAAATGGTATTTAAACAAACTCGAGAAATACTTGTACAACATGGCTAACAAAGGTTGAAAAGGATGCGCTTTTTCGTTAGCTGCAAAATAGTTAATAATTTGATTCGATTTTAGTGCATTCTTTTTACCCAGTGCATTTTGAAGCTCGAAAATATTGTAATCTTTGCTTATCCCAATATTTTTCTCGATGTGCTCGGGCGTAATTTTATCGGTATCTTTTATAGCAATTATAAGCTTGTCTAACTCTTTTGCAACTTTCCCCAATTCGGTCCCTAAATAAGCGGTTAAAATTTGAGCGGCCTGAGGCGTAATTTTAAAATTGTGGTTTTCTAAATAGCCATCAATCCATTTTGGGAGTTGGTAATCGCGAACTTTTTTTGATGTGAAAATAACTCCGTTCTTTTTTATCGATTTTACCAGCTTTGTTCGCGAATCGAGGGTTTTATATTTGTAATCCAATACTAATATTGTGGAGGCAAGAGGTTTCTCGGTGTACGAAACCAGCGTCTCTAATTTTGCCAGACTTTGTGCTTCTTTAACAATAATTACCTGCCGGTTTGCCATCATTGGGAAACGCATACAACTTTCGGCAATTGTAAGAACATTCGAATCTTTTCCGTAAAAAACTGTTTGATTAAATCCACGTTCGGCTTCAGGAAGTACATTGTTTTCAATAAAATTAGAAATCTCGTCGATGTAATAAGGCTCTTCGCCTTGTAATAAATATATTGGGTGATAAATCCCTTTTTTCAGGTTCTCGAGTAACGTTAAATAATCCATATTAAAATCTGAGGTGTTTTACCGAAAGTCCGTTGTTTTTAACTTCGAACAGGGCTTTAATTCCTGCTTCAATATGTATTTCAACAAATCTTGTCGATACTTTTTTGTCGCTGGCGGTGGTTTTTACCCCGGTAGAAATCATGGGTTGGTCGGAAACCAACAGTAGTGCTCCGGTAGGTATTTGGTTAATAAACCCCACCGTAAACAGTGTTGCTGTTTCCATATCTATGGCCATTGCACGGGTTTTTCCCAGGTATTTCTTAAACCGTTCGTCGTATTCCCAAACCCGGCGGTTGGTGGTGTAAACAACACCGGTCCAGTAGTCGTGTTCCGAATTTCGTAAAATATGCGAAACGGCACGTTGCAAATTAAATGCCGGCAGTGCCGGAACTTCGGGGGGTAAATAGTCGTCGGAGGTTCCTTCGCTTCTTATTGCCGCAATGGGCAGTATTAAGTCGCCCAGTTTATTTTTACGCTTTAGCCCGCCGCATTTTCCTAAAAACAGAACGCCGCGTGGGTGTATTGCACTTAGTAAATCCATTACTGTTGCGGCGTTGGGACTACCCATTCCAAAATTAATTATGGTAATTCCTTCGGCGGTTGCACTTGGCATATTTTTGTCGCTTCCTTCTATTTC
Organism: Draconibacterium sp.; assembly: GCA_027011835.1. Taxonomy (GTDB): domain Bacteria; phylum Bacteroidota; class Bacteroidia; order Bacteroidales; family Prolixibacteraceae; genus Draconibacterium. The sequence goes on from JALUZN010000145.1 coordinate 2,212, forward strand.
AACATTAAAACGTTGTGCAAATCTGTCAACATAATCCTGAAAATTGGTAAGCAAAATGTATTTACCAAACTCATCGAGTTGTTTGCCGGTATAGCGTGGCAACCAGTTTTCAACAATGTCCTTTTTTGTTTTCATACCCGGTTTATTTTTATCTTTGAACAATTAAAAATAGATTTCGTTCAAGGTTTGATACAAATATATATTTTTACTTCGCGGCAGCCAAGACGATTTACATTTGCTTTATAATTAACTATGCAGAAGCTAAATTTACCTGAGTACAGTTTTCGTTTAAAAGAGGAGAGGGGCAAACAACTAATTTTCGATTTAATTCGGAAGAAGTTTGTGGTCTTAACTCCTGAAGAGTGGGTGCGCCAGAACTTTATTCAATATTTAATTTCAGAAAAAAACTATCCGCGAAATTTAATGGCAGTTGAGAAACAGGTGAAAGTAAATGGCAAACAGCGACGGTTCGATTTGCTTGTTTACTCGCGTAACGGGCAGCCACGGTTAATTGTTGAATTTAAAGCTCCCGGTGTAAAAATTACACAGGATGCATTCGACCAGGTGGTTCGGTATAATATGGCATTGCGGGTCGATAAAGTTATTGTTTCTAACGGATTGCAACATTTTGCCTGTGCTATCGATTATAAAACAAACAGCTTTTCTTATTTAAAAGAGATTCCGGAGTATGCACCAACCGTTTAGCTTTTTATGGGGAAATTAATAGGGGCTGAAAAGCAGTTAAACAGATCGAAATTTAGTTGAGTGTAAGTGAAGAAGAAATACAACCATTTTGCGAATACGGATTAATAATGTATATTTGTACGTATAGAATTATTTAGTATCATGGACACAAAATTAACATTGAAACTAGACAAATTTGTGATTGAACAAGCAAAAAAATATGCAGCTTCACACAATAGAAGTTTATCGAGAATTATAGAGTCTTACCTAAGGTCATTGATTCATCGTGACAAAAATGACGATGAATCAGATTTTGAAATTTCACCTTTTGTAAAAAGCATGTCGACTGGTGTTAATATCCCGGCAGACCTTGACTATAAGTCAGAGGTTTTAAATCATCTAACTGAAAAACATAAATAGAGATGAAATTATTTTGGGATACAAATGTAATGCTCGACTTTTTAGGTGAACGTGCCCCTTTTTATATCTCAGCCGCAAAAATTGCGACATTAGCAGACAAAAGAGAGGTTAAGATTATTGCCTCGGCCTTATCGTATGCTACCATAAGTTATTTCCTGACTAAATATGAAGGATTAGAAAAGACAAAAGATAAATTGAGAAAGTTTAAAGTAATATCTGAAATATGTGAATTAGATGAATTAATAATTGAAAAAGGTCTAAATTCTGATTTTTCAGACTTTGAAGATTCATTGCAATATTTTAGTGCATTGAGAACTGAATGCGACATAATAATAACCAGGAATGGAAAAGACTTTAAGAAATCTCAAATACCGGTAATGACACCTGATGAGTTTTTAAATAGCATTAAGGAATAAGCACCTATGCCGGGCAAAAAGTGCATGATTTTTGGCCTGTTTTATTTAATAATAGTTCGGTGTGTTTTTATAAATACCTCATAAACAGAAAGTTGCAAGACATAGAGCGATTGTCGTAATTTGCTAAAAATTAGACCTTTGCGACTTTGCGGCTTTGCGAGAAACAAAAATTTAACGAAGTATTGATTTAAAATATTTGCATTTATTTCAAACTAAAATGCATAATAAACACCGGTATAAATTCCTATGCGATAGGGGCGAAAATCGACCTCAGGATTGCTGTTAATAGAGTTAAAATAGTAGTTCAGACGTGGTTCAACTGCAACCGAAATATGCTTGCCAAGCGCATAACTCATTCCTACTCCGGCAGCTCCCGACAGGTTAATTTCCGAGATATCTTGTGTGCTGCCAACATTTTGTACCCCGTAACTATTGTCGATGTATGCATTGTTTCCAACCACAATTCCGGTGTTTAGGCCGCCTACTAATTCAATTCCAAATTTTGTGTCGAGTATGCGAAAACGAAGAAGCAGTGGTATTTCAATAAAATCGAAAACCTGCGAAAACTCTCCTTCGGCAACCATTGTACCGGGGGCAATCATACTTTTTGTTTCGGCATTCGTTGTAATTTCGGCTCCTTTGGGTGTGGCATCGAGTGCAACAATTCCGGCATTCCCGTTCATTAAAATTGTTCCGTTATTAATATTTACTGTGTTGCTGAATGTCGGTGTCGATACTCGACTTACGGCATCCATTGAAACACTTTCATTGCTTGAATAGTAGTTGCTGCCAACATCGTTTTTCGAGGCAAACAAATTCATCGATGCGGCCGATTTTTGTCCGTTTTGTGCATAATAAACGCCGCTTTCAATACTAAATCGCTTACCGGTTTTGTATTGAACGGCAAAACCACCACCGATATTTGTGTTGCCGGTTTCGCCCGAATACGACATATTTTGTGCATAACTCTCGGAATGGTTAACAACCTGCGATGAATATCCGGGTGAAACATTGAGTCCCATTTTCCACCTTCTGTTTTCGAACTTATCTGTATTTTTTGAAGCAACATTTGCCGCTATCAACATTTTGTCTTCGTTGGTTAATGTAAATTCATTGGGTTCGGCGGTTGCATGTTTTTCCAGAAAAATTTCGGTGGTTAAAGTATTAAAACGAATCTCTTTCCGGTTTATCTTGGCAAACAGCAGTTGATTTTCTCTTACAGGGGGTAAATTCTTTTTGTATAATGATTTTTTTGCCACTGTATTCGAGGTGGAAAGAACAGTAATTTGTTTTTGTGAATTGCCACTATTTCCCTCCTTTTTATTGCTTTGAGTTTGAGTTGTATTCTCGCCAATCAGTTCTTTTTGTTGAATCTCTTTTCCTTTTGAACGAGTTTTCGGGGTTACAACGGTGTTAATTCCCGGGGTTTGTTGTTGTGCTGTAGTTTGACTGTCGGGTTGGGTTGAATTGTTAAAATACCAACCTGCGAGCATAGCAAGAAGAACTACTGCCGCTGCTGCAATCCATCTGGTAAAAGCAATGCGTTTATTTCGTTTCCCGGCAGCAAGTTGCCCCTGCACATTTTCCCAAATGTGTGGTGGCGGCACCACCGAAAAACCCTCGAGTTTCTCTTTTACTGCTTTGTCTATATTTTTTATCTCCTTCATTTTGTCTCTACTTCGCGGTAAAGATTTTTCACTTTACGCTGTAATATTTCTCTGGCGCGTGCAAGATTCGATTTCGACGTTCCTTCCGAAATATTCATCTCTTTGCTAATCTCTTTATGCCCCATCCCTTCCATAACAAACAGGTTAAAAACCATCCGGTAACGGGGAGGCAATTCCTGAATTAATCCAATAAGTTCCTGTACCGATATTTCATCTAAAATATCATTCGAAAAAACGTTCGACTCGTAAATTTCAACATCTTCTACCGGATACATAAAGTGCTGTTTTCTGTATTTCTCTATCGATACGTTAACCATTATTCGCCGCATCCAACCTTCGAAAGAACCTTTGTGTTTGAATTTGTCGATATGCTTAAATACCTTAATAAATCCCTCCTGCAAATTATCTTCGGCTTCGGCACTATCGGTAGCATATCGCAAGCATACACCAAACATTTTCGGTGCAAAAAGCTCGTACAATTTCGCCTGTGCCTGTGCTTTCCCGGCAACACACTCCTCTATTATTTCTTTTAGGTCTTCCAAATCTTTATGCAAAGGTTTGCTCAAAAGTACGGATAAATTTTGCTTTCAAAACCTAAAAATACGGCACTTTGCTTTTTCGGTGTTAATAATTCAAATCAATCAATAGATGTGGTTTTTTTTAAAATGGTTGCGTTTAAACAAAAAAGAGTGCAAAAAAAGTTACGCAACCTTTTGGGTTTAAGTATCGTCTGTTTATAATAAGTATCTTTGTTTAAAAGTTAAAACCATAAACAATGAAGAATTTTCTATTTCTTTTAATCGCAGTGCTATTGGGGGCACAAATTTCGTGTCAGCAGGAAACGATAAAACCGGCTGAAAAGAAAATCATAAATCTCGATGAGAAATCGGCGCAATTGATTGAGTCTGATAATACTTTTGGCCTAAACCTTTTTAAAGAGGTGCGAGAAATGAGTAATAAGGAGAATATTATGATTTCGCCACTTAGCGTTTCAATTGCCCTGGCAATGACATATAACGGAGCCGCCGGAGATACAAAAACTGAGATTGAGAAAGTACTTCAATTAAATGGATTAACTCCTGAACAGATAAATAATTCGTATGAAGCGCTTATTAAGGCACTTAAATCGCTCGACAAAGATGTAGTTTTCGAGATTGCAAATGCAATTTATTATAAAACCGGATTCGATGTAAAACAGCCATTTTTAGATATAAACAGCAACTACTACGATGCAGAAGTTAATAGCTTAAACTTTAATTTACCTTCGGCACTTGTCGCGATTAATGGTTGGGTAAATGAGAAAACCCACCAAAAAATTAAAAAAATTCTAGAAGAACTGTCTCCGGATGCAAGAATGGTTTTGTTAAATGCCATTTACTTTAATGGTATTTGGGCTGTTAAATTCGATAAAACAGGAACAAAACTGCGCCCTTTTTATAAACCCGACGGTACAAATAACGACGTGGCAACGATGCACAAAGAGAGTAAATTTGAATATACGTTAAATGAACTTTTCGATGCGGTAAAATTGCCCTATGGCAGCGGCCAGTACAACATGATTGTTATGCGCCCGGCAAAAGGGAAAACGTCGCACGATATAATTAATCAGTTAACTGCCGAAACTTGGCAAAAGTTAACCGAAGAATTTGTTCCTGTTAAACATGTTTCTGTTTCAATGCCACGCTTTAAATTTTCGTTCGATATTGGATTAAAAGAGGTACTTGAAAAAATGGGAATGGTAAAAGCTTTTGATGCACAGAAAGCTGATTTTTCGAATATTAGCGATGACGATTTGTACATTAGTAAAGTTATTCACAAATCGTTTATCGATGTAAACGAAACCGGTACCGAAGCTGCAGCAGTTACTGCTGTTGTTTTTTCTACTACAAGTGCTGGTGAGGAGGAAAAGAAAATCTATTTTAATGTGAACAAACCTTTTGTTTTTGCCATTACCGAAAAAGATACCGGTGCTATTTTATTTATTGGCGAAGTCCAGAATCCGGAGTACGAGTTGTAATATTATACCACATTATAAAGTTGGGTTGAATATTCGTTTGATTATTTAAAAATACTGTACGATAAGCCTACTGCAAATACAAGGGTAGATTTTCCATAAGTCTCTTTGTAAGGACCTACGTCAGGATCGGTAAAAGTTACCTCTTTGTCGAAATAGAATGTATTGGAAACGCCGGCATCTAAAACTAATCGTTCGCCAAGTCCCCACTCAATTCCGGCAGCCGGAGTAAACGAAGGAAGCGAATAGCTAAAATCGCTTTGGTAACTATCGGCAACTTTCATATCGGCATACAATGCACCAACACTAAAAGCGAAATTATCGGTTATGCTATATTGTAATCCTAATCCGGTATCAAATCCATTTCCATCAACTTCTCTGTGGCTTTTATCTCTTATATTGAAGCCCCAGTCGACACCCTTATTTAAATACATGTTGTACGAGAACTGAACTTCCAGTTTTTTAACTCCTCTGTAACCAACTCCAACTGAGATAAATCCGGGAACATCGCTGTTAACATCTGCACCGTCGGGAAATAATCCTAAATCATCTTTTTTAGTTTTATTTTTTAACGTCATATACGTTTTATGTTCGTATTTAATACCAATATTCCAGTCTTCGTTTGGCGATATATTAATGCCAATAATAGGTGTAATTCCCGCTCCGGTTTGCTCTACATCAACTTCTTTGTCGCCAAGCTGACCACCTGTTTCGGAAAGAGAAGTTGCAACTCCGGCAAGTTTTTTAGAGGTTGCATCGTATGTGTCTCCGGCAGTTTTATATGTACCTTGAATGGTTGACATTGGCATGGCATCAATATTTTCCTGAGGAATTCCAAGTAATTTTAATCCACCTTCGATTTGTGCACGCTCCAATGCAGTAATTTTTCCTGCGCCTTCTAATTGTTGGAGGTTGTAATTGCCGCCGCCGCCATCAATAATAGGTTGTACTTGTTGTGCTCCACCGTAATAAATATTTGCTGCACCGGCAGCTTGTTGCGAAATGGCATTAACTTCGCCCGAGGTTTGGTCTAACCAGCCAGAAGCAGGATGCATTTGTCCGGCAACCTGAAGTTGGATGTTTTTTATGCTTCCTTCGTAAGCATTAACTGAAGGCATGTATCTTACACCTCCAAATACCGAGAATACTTCGCTTATTTTATAAGTAGCTCCCACTTGAATTCCCCAAAAGATTGAACTTCCCTGAAAATACAAATCTGCATCGTAACCGGTAACATCGTATTTGTCGCTAATCTGTTTTAGCCCTGCTAATCCGGGAACAACTTTCGAAATAGGAATTTCGAATGATGGCAATCCGCGTTCAAATTCGGCAGCACCACCACCTCCAATTGGTCCGAACCCCATAGAAAATGCCCAATTGTTTTTTTTGTAAACGGCAAAAGCTGATGGGAAAACGGGAGCGGTAACTTTCCCCTCGTAATATCCATCATTTAAAAACTGAAACCCACTATTAACGGTTTTGGTTTGAAAAACCGATTGGTTACTAAAGGCAAAGTGCCAACCATTCTGAAGCTTTATTAACCCGGCAGGGTTAAAATAAACTGCATCGATACCCAGCGATGCATTTCGCGACATCATTCGGATAAACTGCGCGCTCTGGTTGGTGTTTGTTAATAACCCACTCGAAAATGCCATGCCGGCAAGCATAGTAAAGGCAATTAGAAATGTTAGTTTTTTCATTTGATTTTTGATTAAATTATAAACTCTGATCTTGAAATTCATCTTCGATTTGTTCTTCTTTGGTAGTAGTTTCAGGAAAACAAAAATAGAATTAATAATCAAAAGATAAAACATTTTGTTGATTTTCAGTTCGTTGTAGAATAATCGAACATATCAGTTTTTTATTCTAACAATAAATGAAGGTATAAAAAAACCGGAAGAAATTCTCCCGGTTTATGTTGTACAATATTTATTTTAAATATGAATTACTTCGTCGTAAGCTGCTGCCGCTGCTTCCATAACAGCTTCGCTCATGGTTGGGTGGGGGTGAATTGTTTTCAGTAATTCGTGGCCTGTAATTTCCAGTTTTTTAGCTACTACCAGTTCCGATATCATTTCGGTTACATTTCCTCCAATCATGTGTGCACCAAGTAATTCGCCATATTTTGCATCGAAAATTAGTTTTACAAAACCCTCTTTTTGTCCGGCTGCACTTGCTTTACCACTTGCCGAATAGGGGAATTTACCCACTTTTATTTCGTAACCTGCCTCTTTGGCTTTTGCTTCCGAAAGTCCTACCGACGAAACTTCGGGGTTGGTGTAAGTACATCCCGGAATGTTTGCATAATCAATAGGGTCGGGAGTTAGTCCTGCAATTTTCTCGACACAGGCAATTCCTTCAGCCGATGCAACATGTGCCAATGCCGGACCGGCAACAATATCGCCAATGGCATAGATGCCTTCCACATTTGTGCAGTAAAATTCGTCAACTTTTACGCGTCCGTTTTCTGTTTCAACACCTTGTTCTTCCAATCCAATTCCTTCTGTATTTGGTGTAATTCCTACAGCCGAAAGAACAATATCGGCTTCAACAATTTGCTCGCCTTTTTTTGTTTTTATAGTTGCTTTGCACTTGTCGCCGGTTGTATCAACACTTTCAACCGATGCACTTGTAAGCACTTTCATTTTCATTTTTTTAAACGACCGCTCGAGTTGTTTTGCCACGTCGGCATCTTCGTTTGGTACTACTGTTGGCATAAATTCAACCAAAGTTACTTTTGTTCCTATCGACTGGTAGAAGTAGGCAAATTCGCTGCCAATGGCACCCGACCCAACAACGACCATGCTTTCGGGTTGTTTGTCGAGTGTAAGTGCTTTCCGGTAACCAATAATTTTCTCGCCGTCTTGTGGCAGGTTGGGAAGCACCCGCGAACGGGCACCGGTTGCCAAAATAATATGTTTTGCCGTGTAGGTTGTTTTCTTTCCGGCATTGTCGGTAACTTCAACACTGTTTTTTCCGGCAAGTTTTCCAAACCCTGTGAGGGTTTCAACTTTATTTTTTTTGAAAAGATATGCAATTCCTTTGCTCATTCCTTCGGCAACTCCCCGGCTTCGTTTTACCATTGCTGCAAAGTCGGGTTTAACGTCACCCTCTATTATTACTCCATAATCGGCTGCATGTTTTGCATATTCGAATGCCTGAGCACTTTTTAACAGCGATTTTGTAGGAATACACCCCCAATTTAAACAGATGCCTCCAAGATTTTCTCTCTCAACAACAGCAACTTTTAAACCCAGTTGGGCAGCTCTAATTGCAGTAACATATCCTCCCGGACCACTGCCAATAATAATTACATCGTAATTCATTTTATATGTTTTAATATTTGTCGTTTATTTTATAACACCTACTGTATCAAAAGGTTTTGCCAAAGGTAATTCAATTATGTTTTTTCACTATCCTTGTGTTTCGGGTGCCCGGCAAGTTTATTATTTATTTTAACTTCGAAAACAGATTGAGTAAATCCCAGGCAGCCGTAAACGAACTTTTTTTATCATTCAATAC